>JBHADS010000113.1:0-6969 GCA_041855185.1 Lautropia sp.
CGGGACAGCGCCCGTTCGCGGGCCGACAGCGCCTTGTCCTCGAAGGCTTTCAGCTCCGGGGTGATGTAGCGCTCGCTGCTCTTCAGGGTCTGACGGCGGCGGTACTCGACCGGCACCCGGTCGCTGTGGGTGCGGCCCACTTCGATGTAGAAACCGTGGACGCTGTTGTGGCCGACCTTCAGCGTGCTGATGCCGGTGCGCTCGCGCTCGGAAAGCTCCATCTCGGCCAGCACCTGATCGCAGTCCCGGTCGATGTGACGCAGCTCGTCCAGCTCGGCATCGAAGCCGTCGCGGATGACACCGCCATCGCGGATCTGGGTGGCGGGCTCGTCCAGCAGGGTCTCGCTCAGCCGGCTGCCCACCGCCGGATCGATCCGGGCGGCCTCGGCCAGTTCGGCGAGTGCCTGCCGGGCTGCGGCCTGGAGGCCGGTTTCGTCCTCGGCATCGTCGGTTCCCCAGATGGTGTCCAGATGGGTGCTCAACTGCTCGACACAGGCTGCCAGCACCGGCAGGCTGTCACGCAGCGCCACCAGCTCGCGGGGGCGGGCGCTGCCCAGCATGATCCGTGAGCCGATCCGCTCGATGTCGGTCGTCTGGGCCAGCAGCCGGCCGATCGGATGACAGAGCTGCTGCTCCAGCAGCAGGCTGACCAGCGCCTGACGTGCCTGCACCGCGCCGCGGTCCTGCAGCGGTGCCTGCAACCACTGGCGCAGCAGCCGGCTGCCGGCGGAAGTCGCGCAGTGATCCATCCGGGACAGCAGGGTCGCGCCGCCTTGCTCGTCCTGCAGGGGGCGGATCAGTTCCAGATTGCGCCGAGCCGCCTGGTCGATGGTGATCAGCGCGTCGCGCTGCAGGCGCTGCACCGGCTGCAGATGCCGGAAGGGCTGGCCGATCCGCTGACTCAGATAGACCAGCAGTGCACCCAGCGCCGCCAGCGCTTCCGCATCATCCTGCAGCTCGGTGGCGTGCAGGGTCTGGATGCCCAGCGCCTCGCAGATTTCCCGGCTGCCCCGCTGCGCATCGAACTGCCAGTCGGGCCGTGCCAGCACCGGCATCACCGGCCCCTGGCGCAGACGCTGGCGGATGCGCTCGATCAGCACCGCCTTGTTGCGTGCGGCCTTCTCGGCGATCAGCAGCTCGCCAGGGGCGATCCGCTCGATCTCGGCTTCCAGTTCGGTCTCGGGCAGGGCCGTCACTGTGCATTGGCCACTGGCGGCCACCACACTGGCCACCGTCACCTGCGCCTCGCGGCCGGCGCCCTTGAACACCAGCGCCACCAGTGGGCGGTCCTCGCGCTCGGGCAGCAGTTGCGCATCGGTCAGAGTGCCGGGGGTGATGGTGCGCACCACCTTGCGTTCCACCGGCCCCTTGCTGGTGGCCGGGTCGCCGATCTGCTCGCAGATTGCCACCGATTCGCCGGCCGCCACCAGTCGCGCCAGGTACTGTTCCAGCGCCTGCACGGGCACGCCCGCCATCGGGATCGGCTCGCCGGCCGAGGCGCCGCGCTTCGTCAGCGTGATCGACAGCAGCGCAGCCGCACGGCGCGCATCATCGAAGAACAGCTCGTAGAAGTCCCCCATCCGGTAGAACACCAGCGCATCCGGGTGCTCGGCCTTGATGCTCAGATACTGGCGCATCATCGGGGTGTGGGCGGACAGATCCATCGAGGTCATGGCAGGGGCAGCAAGCTGGGCTGGACGTGAAAGGGACAGGGAAAAAAATGCTATCGCAAACCGGAGCGGCTTCCGAGTCTTGGCCACGCTGGCCGATGCCGGGTTGAGGTCCGCTGGCTCAGCGCGGCCCGGGCCCGATGCGCGTCAGCCGGCGGGTCAGCACATTCAGCAGCAGCCCGTAGGCGGGGATGAACATCAGCGTGCAGACCAGCAGCTTGACCAGATAATCGACCCAGGCGATGTGCGGCCAGTTCTCGGCCATGAAGGGATCGGCGCTGGCGTAGAAGGCGATCGAGAAGAACAGCAGGGTATCGAGCGCGTTGCCGGCGAAGGTCGAGGCCGTCGGCGCGATCCACCACGATTTCAGCTGCCGCAACCGGTTGAACACCACGATGTCCAGTATCTGGCCGAAGGCGTAGGCGGCAAAGCTCGCCAGTGCGATCCGGAACACGAAGGGGCTGAAGCTGCCCAGCGCGGCCCAGCCGGTCCAGGCGCCTTCCTGGAACAGCACCGAGATCACATAGGAGAGCAGCAGCGCCGGCAGCATCACCCGGAAGATGATCCGACGGGCGAGGCGCTGGCCAAAGATGCGCACCGTCAGGTCCGTGGCCAGGAAGATGAAGGGAAAGCTCAGCGCTCCCCAGGTGGAATGCACCTCGAAGCCGTTGGGCAGCCTGACCGTGAACGGAAACTGCACCAGGTAGTTGCTGGAGGCGATGATCAGAATGTGAAAGGCCACGAGCCACAGCAGCGCCTTGTGCTGCTGGGCCGGGGTGAAACTGAAGCTCTGCATGGGTTCAGATGGGCAGGCGCGCCCGAGGGCTGGCGTCGGGGTGCGGTCCGGGGGCAGGGCTGGCGGCCGCCCGGTGTGCCGGCGCAGGCATCGACCCGCGCGACAGCCCGGTGGGCGGCTGCCATGAGCGCGCCGGATCAGCCCTGTTCGTGCGCAAACAGCCGCTCGCGCGCCAGTTGCTCGAAGGGGCTGCCGGGGCGGCCGTAGTTGGCAAAGGGGTGGATGGCGATGCCGCCCCGCGGCGTGAACTCGCCCAGCACCTCGATGTACTTCGGCTGCATCAGCGCGATCAGATCCTTCATGATGATGTTCACGCAGTCCTCATGAAAATCACCGTGGTTGCGGAAGCTGAACAGATAGAGCTTCAGCGACTTGCTTTCCACCATCTTCTGCGCCGGGATATAACGGATCACGATCGTCGCAAAATCCGGCTGCCCGGTGATCGGGCACAGACTGGTGAACTCCGGGCAGATGAACTTGACGAAGTAATCGTTGTCCGGGTGCTTGTTGTCGAAGGCTTCGAGCACCTCCGGCGCATAGTCGGAACGGTACTCGGTCTTCTGGCTGCCCAGATGGGTGATGTCCTTCAGGTCTTCGGTGCTTCTCATCGAGGCGGGGATCAGTTCGGCTTGTTGGCGTTGCGGGCCGCTTCGATTGCACGTTCGGCGGCAGCCTTGGCCTCGTCGTACTTCTCACCGGCAACGGCCTTGGTGTCGTCGTACTTCTGAGCAGCGGCGTCCTTCAGCTCCACAGCACCTTCCTTCGCTTTGTCATAGCCTTCGACGGCTTTTTCCTTGCCTGCCTCGATGGCCTTGCCGGCAGCGTCGCTGGCATCCGAAGCTGCTTCCTTGGCTTTGTCGACCGCCTGGGCCGCACTTTCCTTGGCGGCTTCCAGTGCCTTGGCGGCTTCGTCGGCAGCCGTGTCCTGCTTGTTGCAGGCCACCAGGGCCAGAGCCAGCAGCGGAGTGGCAAGGATCAGTTTGCGCATGATGGGTTTTCCTTGGGGAAATGAGAGAGGAGAGAGAAAAAATCAGAAGATGTTGTCCGAACCCGAACCCGAACCCGAACCCGAATCCGTGCCGGGCACCATCGGTCCGGTACCTGCCGTGCAGGACGCCGGCACGTGATTCTACGCAAGATCCTGCCAGCGCAGACCGAACTTCAGCAGATATTTGCGCAGCCGGTCCGAGTCGTTGGGGGCGCTGCGCTGGGTACGCGAGCGATCGTAGAGCCGGCGCCCGGCCTCGGCCAGACTGCTGCTCGAGCGGCAGACCTCGATCACCGTCTGCAATTGCAGCCGGTCGAACAGATCCAGGCGCTCCAGCTTCTCGGGCGACAGCAGTCCGGTCAGCGGAGAGGGGGACTCGTCGACCGAGGCGCAGCCGGCCGCAGATGCTGGCTGCGTGGCGATTGTGTCGGCGGTGGCGCTGGTGTGTGTGGCAGCATGCGGCCCATACGCGTCGCCGTGGGCCTCGGTCGGAGGGAGGGCGCTGCCGTCCATGCCGGAGCAGGCGCGCTGGTCGGCCGTGCTGGCGGGGCGCGGTGACGGGCTCTGCCACAGCCAGCGCAAGCGGCCGATCTCGGCCTCGACCAGATCAGTGGTGATGCGCCCGCCCTCGGCGAGTGTCGCCAGTCGGGTGATACTGGCGCTCAGATCGCGGAAATTGCCGCGCCACGGCGCCTCGGCGCTCTGGGCAAAGCTCAGATACCGCGCTTTTGCCTCGCGGCTGAAATGCACGGCCTTGCCGCCGGCGGTGGCGGCCTGCAACAGCAGATGCTCGATGTTCGGCTCGATGTCCTCCGGCCGCTGCGCGAGGCCCGGCAGGCTGTAGGTCCACAGATTGATGCGGGCGAACAGATCCTCGCGGAAGCGGCCCGCCTGCACATCGTGGCGCAGGTCTCGGTTGGTGCCGGCAATCAGCTGAAAATCGCTGTGCACCTCCTGGTCGCTGCCCAGCGGCAGAAAGCGCTTCTCCTCGACCGCTTTCAGCAGCATCGCCTGCTCGTCCAGCCCCAGTTCACCGATCTCGTCCAGAAACAGCACCCCCTGGTGCGCGGTGCGCAGCAGGCCCGCGCGCTCGGCAACTGCGCCGGTGAACGCGCCGCGCCGATGCCCGAACAGCGTCGCGCCGGCATGGTCGCCGCGCAGCGTTGCGCAGTTCACCTCGACGAAGGCGCCGCTGACCTGATGCCGGGCCTTCTTCAGCTCGAACATGCGGCGCGCCAGATGGGACTTGCCGGCGCCGGTGGGGCCGGTCAGCAGGATCGGTGCTCCTGAGCGCACCGCCACCTGCTCGATCTCATCGATCAGCGCATTGAACTGCGGATTGCGCGTGGCGATGCCATTCTTCAGATAGGCGCGGGCTTCGAGCTGCGCATGCTCGAAGCGCTGCGCCAGCACATCGTAGCGGGACAGATCCAGATCGATCAGCGTATAACTGCCAACGGCTGCGTCGTAGTGCACCGACGATGATTCCGCCCGACGGGTATCGGCCGATGCAGCGATTCCAGACCCAGACCCAGATATGGCGTCGGCCATGCGCCGCTCAGCCGAGCTTGCGAGCTTTCCGGCCTCGTCGTAGCTGGCCGCAGTTTCGAGGCCCGGTGAGGGGCTTGATGAGGAGGCGGTTTGGTGATCGGTCGGCGGTGGCAGATCGAAGCGGGCCGCCTTGCGGGGTGGGCCGGTCTGCAGCAGCACGCCCGGAATGAAGCGCGCCTCCACCATCAGGAACAGGCAGATCTGCGCGACATGGGTGCCGGTGGTGATGTGCGTCCAATAGCGCTCGCGCTCGGGATCGAAAGGGTAGCGGTGCGCCCAGTCGTAGAGGCTCGCATAGACCTCGCCGAAATCCCAGGGGTCTTTCAGCTCCACCGGAATCAGATTGACCTGGGTATGTGGCGCCACCGTGGCGATGTCCTTCACCACCCGGTCAGCCAGCCGCTGGAAGGCAGGACCATAGAACAGCTCCAGCCGATCGATGCGCGTGTCGGGCTGCTGCACCAGCGACAGCGTCGGCCGCCACTTCTGCCAGCGCGCCGGGCTGAAGCCATTGTCCAGTTGCGTGCCCAGATAGCCGATGACGACGGTCTTCTTGTTCGGTTGCTTGTTCATGACGGCAGGCAAAGAGGCAAAGAGGCAAAGAGGCAAAGAGGCAAAGAGGCAAAGAGGCAAAGAAAAGTTGCGCAGAAAACGGAGCGACGGCGCGGGGATCGGAGGTTGAAGGTTGGGGCTTGACCGTGCTCATGTCCATGTCCGCGACTCGATTCTATCAATATGAATATATAGAAATAGATAGAAATGCTCTGTCGATATAGAAAGGGCAGCGCTTGGTTTCGTTGCGTGCCGTTGCTGGGGTGGGGGCCGGAGGGCGGGCGAGGTCTGCGCGCAGCTGCGAAGCACCGGGGTGAGGGAGGGGGCTTCGGCACGAGGCGGGGCGTGGGGCCGGGCATGGATCCTTGAAAATCAATGGTTTGCGAGATGTTCGCCGACCGTGGCAGGCGCGGTGCAGACGATCACCTGGTTTTTTTTGCATCCAGAAGTTCGGGTTGGCACGGCGATTGCTTCAATCAAAACGCCAGGCGCAACGCTGTTGCTTGCAGGTGAGGGTTTGGGCATCGAGGCCCGCCCTGCCGGTGCCGGGGTCCGTCCAGGGTGTCATCCGCCGGGTGCACACCGGGATGTCGACAGCCGGTATGTCGCAGCAGCGGAGCGCTGGCGGTGGCACTGCGTGTGGACGGCCGTCTCAACGGGCGGTCCGGGTTCGATTCCCGGCGGTGTCTCGGCAACGGTAGCTCAGTGGATAGAGCAGCTTCCTGATAAGAAGCCAGTCGCAGGTTCGATTCCTGCCCATGCACTTTCCCGGTCGCAAGACCGGGCTGCACGTCGCTGATGGGCCGAAAGGCCCAACCGTCGAAGGCGAAGCGGGTCGTTCGGGTTGTCGTCCGGCTCGGTTGAGGGTTGGTCTGCGTGGCTGCACGCATGCAGATCGGCCCGATGCCGGCGCGGAGGGCGCCCGGATCGGGACGCCGTGGGGCAGGGCTGTGATGCGCTTGTGTTGCTGCCTGCCGGCAGGGTGAATCGGGAGACCCGCTTTGCACCGCGTCGGTGGCTCTGCGTCGGCAGCCGATGCCGGGGATGGAGCCGAGGAAGGCGCTTGCCGTCATGCCTGTCCGATCGATCGGTCAGGCGACAGGTGGGCCGCCGCCCCGGTACAGAACCGCCATGCTGCCGACCCGCCACCGGCGCGGACTTCGACACCCTGGAGTACGGGGCGATGTGCACGGCACGCCCCAGGAAGCAGGTGATGGATACGAGCGATTGAACAGAGGATTCGATGGAGAACCCCATGAAAACCTTCGGTTGGAAAAATTTTCTGGTGAAGAAGAACGAACGCGGCCTGCTGCTGCGGGACGGGGATTTCGAGCGATTCCTGCCGCCGGGCCGGCATCGCGTCTATGCCTGGGGCCAGACGCTGACGATGGAAGCCTTCGCGTTGGAGAACA
>JBHADS010000114.1:0-2820 GCA_041855185.1 Lautropia sp.
ATGCCGAGCGCCTGCTCCGCAGCGCCACCCGGCGCTCGCCGCATCGGCTCAGCAGCCTGATCCTGCGCGTTCCCGGCATCTACGCCGCCGACCGCCTGCCGACCGAGCGCCTGAAAGCCGCCGTGCCCGCCCTGCTGCCCGCCGACGACGTGATCACCAACCACATCCACGCCGATGACCTCGCCCGGCTGATCGTCCGCGGCCTCAGCCACGGCGGCAGCCAGCGCCTCATCAACACCGTCGACGACACCCACCTGCGCTTGGGCGACTACCTCGATCTGGTAGCCGAACACACCGGCCTGCCCCGCCCGCCCCGTCGCAGCCGCGCCGAGCTGGAACAGGAACTCAGCCCCAGCCGGATGAGCTTCATGCGCGAATCCCGCCGCATCGCCAACCAGCGCCTGAAGCGCGAACTGCGTCTGCCACTGCGCTACCCCACCGTGCAGGACTTCTTCGCCGCGTGGGCACCGGCATCTGAGAAAGCATGACGCATCACCTCCACAACCGGGGCTGCTGTCGCTTCCGGGCAATACACGTGGCCGAATGCGAGAAAGGACGCACCGAAGAATGCCTGGAAAGATGGCCGGAATCGCAACAGTTTCGACGCACCGCTTGCACAACCACCAGGTTTTCGGGTTAAAATGCGCAGCTTCAGCCGGTGTAGCTCAGTTGGTAGAGCAGCGCATTCGTAATGCGAAGGTCGGGAGTTCGACTCTCTTCACCGGCACCAGATTGAAAAGGCCACCCTCGGGTGGCCTTTTTCTTTGGCATCCAACGGAAGGGCGGCCCGGTACAGGGCACTTACGGGGCGGCTGCACGCACCCGCTTCGGCAGCCAGCATCCCGCTCCCGGCAGGCACTACCCCATCCCGATCGCGCCGAGCACGTGCACGACGATGATCTTCAGGATCGTCATCGAGGGGTAGATCATCGCGTAGGCGATATCCGATTTGTCGGTGCCCAGCGTGCGGCTGGTGAAGGCGATGATCGCCGGGTTGCCGGTGGCGCCCGAGACCACGCCCGCCGCGGTGTCGAAGGGCATCTTGAAGAGGTAGACGGTCAGGATCAGCACCACCATCGTCAGCACGGCCACCAGGAAGATGCCGGCCAGCAGATAGAAGCCGCTCTGGTTGACGGTGCGGACGAAGGTCTCGCCCGAGGACATGCCGACCTGCGCCAGAAAGACCGAGAGACCGAAATTGCGCAGCGCCAGGTTGGCCGGCAGCGGCATGGTCCAGATCAGACGGCCGCTCTTGCGCAGCTTGCCCAGATAGAGCGCCACCAGCAGCAGACCGGCAAAGCCCAGCGACAGCCGGCCCACGCCCGGGATGCTCAGCGGAATGGCGCCCACCAGCAGGCCGATCGAAATGCCCAGCCCGATCGCCACGAAGCTGATCTCGCCACCGGCACGCACCGAGTCGCCAAAGACGCGGCGCAGGTCGGGGATGTGGTCGATGTGGGCCAGGATGCCGATCTGATCACCGATCTCCAGGTGAGAGTCGCCCGTCACGCTGATGTCCTCGTCGACCCGGCGCACGTGCAGGATCGCCGTCTCGAACTTCAGCATCTGCTTGACTTCGCGGATGGTCTTGCCCGCCAGCTTGGGATTCGAGACGAACAGGCGCAGATAGTCCAGCTCGCCATGACTGCGCCGGAACGCGTCGCCGACGTGCACACCGAGCATCTTCTCGGCCTGGGTCATCGCCTCACTGTCGACGCCAGTGATCAGCACGATGTCGCCGAGCTGCAGCGCCCCGTGCACTTCGGCCGAGTGGGCCACGCCGTCCCGATAGGCCGTCGAGGCGCCGATGCCCGGCGGCAGCCAGTTGTCCAGCTCGGCCAGCGTCTTGCCGACCACATAGGTGTTCTCGATGCGCACCGCGAACATCTTCAGCGAGATCCGCTCCTGCGGTGCGAACTTGGGTTTGAACCAGGCGTTGTAGAGCCCGATGATCAGAATCGGAATGGCCACGCCGAAGGGATAGGCCACCGAGTAGCCGGTGGCCGGCAGCGTGTTGCCGGTCTTGGCCATCGCCGCCTGCAGCGACGGGGTGCTGGTGCCGGCGCCGGCGAACACCCCCAGCATCTCGGGGAACGCGGCCCCCGGATAGAAATTGACGATCGCCATCGTCAGCGCCGCCGTCACGAGCACCCCGATCACGGCCGCGAGGTTGGCCTTCAGGCCCAGCGGGCTGGTCAGACCACTGACGAATTGCTTGCCGTAGGCGAGCCCCACCCCGTACAGATACATCAGCAGCCCGAGCGAGCCGACGATCGGTGGCATGGCGGATGCCGGCGCGAACGCGCCCACCACCAGACCGATGAACAGCACCGCCCCCGAGCCGAGGGCGAAACCCTTGATGTTGATCGCCCCGGCCAGATGGCCCAAGGTAATCGTCAGGAACAAGGCCAGCACCGGCTGGCCTGAAAGAAATTGGGCCAATTCCGACATCAAGTGGCTCCTTTGAGATGTGATTCGATCGGGATGGACATGGGTGCCTACCCTGCCGTTGTTGCATCCAGGCAGGCCCGCAAGCGCGCCTCGTCCAGATGCCAATGGCAGATTTCCTGCTCACCGGCCAGCAGCACCGGCACCAGCTCGTTGTACTTCGCTTCCAGCTCGGGCGAGCTGTCCACGTCGACAACGTCCAGATCGAATCCATACGCCGCCTGAAAGGGCTTCAGCGCATCGATCATCTTGTGGCACAGACTGCAGTATTCACGGGACATCAGGGTCAGTTTCATCGCAACGCCTTTTTCATTAGCCAGCGTGATAGTACGCCAGACCCACGATTCGGCATGAACCGACGGCACAGTGTCA
>JBHADS010000115.1:0-5701 GCA_041855185.1 Lautropia sp.
CGCACAGCCGATGCGAATCTTTGCGCTCTCCGACCTGCACGTCGATTACGACGCCAATCTGAAATGGGTGCACAACCTGTCGCGCCACGATCATGTGGAGGATCTGCTGATCCTGGCCGGCGACATCAGCCACCACCGCTCGCGCATCGATGACTGCCTGAGCGCGCTGCGGCGTCGCTTCCGGCATCTGCTGTTCGTGCCCGGCAACCATGATCTGTGGGTGCTGCGCGACCCACCCGGCACCGACTCCCTGATGAAATTCGAGGCCGTCATGCAGACCGCCGCCGATTGCGGGGCCAGCACCGCTCCCCTGCAGGTCGGCGATCGACTGATCGTGCCGCTGCTGGGCTGGTACGACTTCAGCTTCGGCGCACCGCTGCCCGAGGTGCGACAACTGTGGACGGATTTTCGGGCCTGTCGCTGGCCCGCCGGTTTCGACGAGGCGGCCATCACCGACCATTTCATCCGGCTCAACACCCTGCCCACCGTTGCGTCCCGCCCCGATGATGCCAGCCGTCCCCTGCACCGCATCACCGTCTCGCATTTTCTGCCGCGCGCCGACCTGGTGCCAGCCGGTATCCCCGAGCGCTTCCGCATGCTGACCCCGGTGCTGGGCAGCACGCGGATCGAGGCCCAGATTCGCCAGATCCGCCCCGGCATCCACATCTACGGCCACAGTCACATCAACCGCGATCTGCGGCTCGACGGCATCCGCTACATCAACAACGCCTTCGGCTACCCACAGGAGACCCGCATCGCCCACCGGCGCCTGCTGTGCATCGATGAAGTCTCCACCTGAGCTACAAAAAAGGCGGTGGGCCACTGGCCACCGCCTTTCGGTTCCGTCTCGACGACCGGGCCACACCCAAGGGCGCTCACCCGGTCGAGGATCGGACGATCAGGTGATCGAAGCGCGATAGATCGACTCGATCGAAGCGTCCAGAGCCTTGTTGAACTCTTCTTCGCTCTGCTTGGCGCTCAGGCCTTCGGACAGCGCACGGCTGAACGAAGCGATGATGCCTTTGTTGCGGGCCAGACGGGCATTGGCTTCGTCACGCACGAAACCGCCGGACAGGGCCACGACTTTCAGCACTTTCGGATGTGCGACCAGGGCGTCGAAGGCGCCATCCACTTCGGGAATGGTCAGCTTCAGGATGACCGGGGCCGACACTTTGTCCAGGCGGGCCAGGATGCCGTTCTTCAGCGTCTCTTCGATCTGGGCACGGTTCGGCGAGTTGATGTCGACTTCCGGCTCGATGATGGGCACCAGGCCAGCGGCCAGCACTTCCTCGCCCAGCGCAAACTGCTGGTCGAGCACATCATTGATGCCTTTCTCGTTGTTCTCGAACACGACCGAGCGCTCTTTGGTGCCGAAGACGCCCTTGGCCTTGGCACGAGCCAGCAGCTCCTTCAGGCCGGGGATCGGCTTCATCAGCTGCACGCCGTTGGCTTTCTCTTCCAGACCTTTGTCGATCTTCAGGAAGGGAACGACTTTCTTGACTTCCCACAGGTACTGGGCAGCGTCCTTGCCGTTGAACTGGCCGTCCAGCGTGGCTTCGAACAGGATGGCACCCAGCACGCGATCGCCGGTGAACGCCGGGCTCGACACGATACGTTCACGCATCTTGTGAACGAGGTCCATCATTTCCTTGTCGTTGCTGTACTCGTTCTCTTCGACGCCGTACAGTTTCAGAGCCTTCGGCGTGCTGCCGCCACTCTGGTCCAGCGCTGCGATGAAGCCCTGGCCTTTGGCGACGCGATCACGTTGTTCGGTGGTAGACATAGCTGGATGCTCTCCTTGCAAAAGGGGGGTGGATGTGCAACCACGGCTTTGCCGATTGCAGCGCACCGCTGGCTGTCCACCATTCTCAGAATGACGCCGACAGGAAGGACGGGTGAGTCCGTCATCTCGGCGCTTGCCGCGCGGATGTTGTGTATCCGCGAAAAAGGCAACTTATTTTAACAGGCATAAACAACTGCACAGGTGATGCCAATCAGTTCCGTCGGACGTTCGACAGAACCCGACATCACCTGCGCCGACCCGGTGCTCAGCGCGGAACCGCACCGATCCGGACGATCTTCAGGCTGTTGGTACCGCCCGACTTGCCGACCGGCTCGCCGGTGGTGATCACCACCAGATCGCCTTCCTTGACCAGACCGTTGTCCAGCAGCAGCCGCTCGACATCGGCCAGCACCGCCTGCGTATCGTGAGAACGATATTGCAGCGCAACCGGATGACACTCACGGAACAGCGTCATGCGACGACGGGTGCTTTCCTCGGGGGTCAGCGCATAGACCGGCACACCGGAATCGATCCGGGTGATCCACAGCGCAGTCGAACCCGACTGGGTCAGCGACACGATGGCCTTGGCACGCATGTGATGGGCCGCGAACAGCGCCGCCATCGCGATCGACTGATCGATCCGGGTGAAGGTACGGTCGAGGAAAGCCTTGTCGAAGCCCCCACCGACACGCTCGGACTTGTCGGCCTCTTCGCAGATGCCGGCCATGAAGGTGACGGTCTCGACCGGATACTTGCCGGCGGCCGTCTCGGCCGACAGCATCACCGCGTCGGTGCCGTCCAGCACCGCGTTGGCCACGTCCGACACCTCGGCACGGGTCGGCACCGGCGACTCGATCATCGACTCCATCATCTGGGTGGCGGTGATCGTGACCTTGTTCAGCGCCTTGGCCATGCTGATCATGCGCTTCTGCAGCGCCGGCACGGCCGCATCACCCACTTCGACCGCCAGATCGCCACGGGCCACCATGATGCCGTCGGAGGACTTCAGGATCTCTTCCAGATTGCCGATGGCCTCGAAACGCTCGATCTTGGCGATCATCAGCGCCTTGCCGCCGGCTGCGCGGGTCAGCTCCCGGGCCATGTACATGTCCGAGGCATTGCGCGGGAAGGACACCGCCATGAAGTCGGCCTGGAACGAGACGGCCGTCTTGATGTCTTCCATGTCCTTGGCCGTCAGCGCCGGGGCCGACAGACCGCCGCCCTGGCGGTTGATGCCCTTGCGGTTCGACAGCACGCCACCGACCATCACCGTGCAGTCGATGCGCGAATCGGTCACACCCTTGACGCGCATCGTCATCCGGCCGTCGTTGAGCAGCAGCACATCGCCGGGGTGCACGTCATGCACCAGTTCCTTGTAGTCGAGGCCGACCACGGTCTGATCGCCGGACTCGCAATTGATGTCGAAGGCGAAGGGATCGCCTTCGGCCAGGGTGATCTTGCCGTCGGCAAAGGTGCCGATCCGGATCTTGGGCCCCTGCAGGTCGGCAAGCACACCAATGTCCTTCCCAAGACCGACTGCAACCTCCCGAACCAGACGAACAGTTTCGACGTGCTGTTCGGCCGTGCCATGCGAAAAATTGACCCTGACGACGTTGACCCCCGCCCTGAACAGTTTCGCCAGAACATCCGGCGAGTTGGACGACGGACCAAGAGTCGCTACGATCTTGGTAGCACGGGGTATATTGATCATGGTGAAGCTTCCTCCTGTTGACAACAGCTTGACCCACCCGACATTTTGAACCAGATGGAATTCTGTTGCATGATTTAACCAGTATCATGCCTGCCCTTCACTCAGCCCCTCCAACAAAACCCCTTGACCTGATGACAGTTTCCGGGCAGGCATCCGTCGCGGAACGCTTCCGTGTGCTGGACGACGCCGAGGAACAGGCGGATTATGCCCGCCCCGCCCCCGGCACGCCTGAGCGGATGGAGATCATCCTCGCCCTGGATGCCGTGCATTGTGCCGCATGCACTCTGACCATCGGCAGTGCCGTCAACGACGCGCACACGCGGATCGAGGTCAATGTGGTGTCGCGGCGCGCACGGCTGGAATGGGCGCCCAGCCATCAGCCGCTGAGCCGGATTCTGCAGACCCTCACCGATGTCGGCTACGAGCCGCGCCCGTTGCCCCTGGACATGGTGGAGCGCGCCGATCCCCGTGCGCGACGACTGGCGCTGTGGCGGATGCTGGTCGGCGTGCTCTGCATGATGCAGGTGATGATGCTGTCGATTCCCCGTTACGTCGGGGGCGACGAGATCACGCCCGACCTGCAGACACTGATGATCTGGGGCGAAGGGATGCTGACCATTCCGGCGCTGCTCTTCGCTGCCGGCCCCTTCTTCTCCGGCGCCTGGCGCGACATCCGCCAGGGTCGCATCGGCATGGATACCCCGGTGGCACTCGGCATCGCCGTCACCGTCGTCACCAGCCTGATCGCCTATTTCCAGGGCGAGGAGGTCTATTTCGATTCGGTCACGATGATCATCGGCCTGCTGCTGATCGCCCGCTGGCTGGAGTCGCTGGCCCGCGAGCGGGCAGCCGCCGGCCTGGGCAACAGCATGGCGCGCCTGCCCGAATCCGCCAGCCGGCTGCGCCCCGATGGCAGCATCGAACAGGTCTCCCGCCGGCGGCTGCAACCCGGCGACCGCATCAGCGTGCCGGCCGGCACCACCTTCGTCGTCGATGGCACCATCGTCGAGGGCAGCACCGAAGTCGATGAATCGCTGCTGACCGGCGAGGCCGAACCCCAGAGCCGGCACGTCGGCATGGGCGTGGTCTCGGGCAGTCTCAACCTGCGCGATCCGGTCATCATCGAAGTGAGCCGTCGTGCCGGCGATTCCCGCCTGGCCGAACTCAACCGGCTGATCGAGCGCGCCTCGACCAGCCGCCCCGCGGTGCTGCGCCTGGCCGACCGCTACGCCGGTCCCTTCCTGATCATCATCCTGTTGATCGCCGCCATCGCCGCCGGCGTCTGGTGGCTGATCGAACCGGCCCGCGCCCCGTGGATCGCCGCAGCGATCCTGATCGTGACCTGCCCCTGCGCCCTGGCGCTGGCCGCCCCCTCGGCACTGCTCGCCACCCTCGGCGGACTGGCCCGCCGCGGCATCATCATCGACCGCAGCGACACGCTGGAGGCGCTGGCCCGTGCCGATGTCGTGCTGTTCGACAAGACCGGCACCCTGACCACCAGCACCCCGTCGATCAGCCTGCGCAGCACCGAGGGCGGGCTGAGCGAGGCCGACGCCTTCGCGCTGGCCGCCGGCATCGAGCACAGCTCCCTGCATCCGGTGGCCCGCGCCTTCGCCACCCGGGCAGCCGAGCTGGGGGTGGCGCCGACCGTCATGGCCGCGAGCGAGGCATCGTCCACCGAAAGCGCTACGTCTCTGTCCGCTCCGCGCCCGGATCTGCCCGCCCATACGACGGCCGTTGCGGCGATCGAGACGAAATCCATCACCAAAGAAAATATATTTGATCGCGATCAAAGCAGAATTGGTGATGAAAAAAACAACAGCCGTGCCGCAGCACCCGGTCCGGACAGCCGGACGGCGGCGCCGATCAGCGCCAAAAGCCGCATCCTGGATGTGGTCAATCTGGCCGGCGGCGGCCTGCGCGCCCGACTCGACATCGACGGCGCCCCCTTCGTGGCCACCATCAGCCCGCGCCAGACCCTGATCGAGTTGCGTCTGAGTCCCGCCGAAACCACCGAATCCGCCGAGGCCGCCGAGGCCGGCACCGCGGCCCCGCGCTGGCAGGCCAGCTTCGAGCTGACCGAAACCGTCAGACCGGGGGCCGAAGCCACGCTGGCGGGCTTCCGGGCCGAGGGCATCGGCTGCCGGATCGTCTCGGGCGACCATCAGGCGCGCGTGGCGCGCATCGGTCATGCCCTGGGCTTTGCC
>JBHADS010000116.1:0-3460 GCA_041855185.1 Lautropia sp.
CGTACTTCTTGATCGTCAGCGCATTGGCCGCCACGATGATCTCGGTGGCGGTATCCCAGTCGGTCCGCACGAAGCCGCCAAGGCCGCGGATGCGCTTGTACTGGCGCGCCTTCTCCGGGTCCTGGCTGATCGACACCCACGCCTCGATCGGATCCATCGTGCGGCGCGCCTCGCGCCACATCTCCAGCAGACGCCCCCGGATCATCGGGTGCTTGATGCGCTGCGCCGAGTACACATACCAGCTGTAGGAGGCCCCACGGGGACAGCCACGCGGTTCGTGATTCGGCAGATCCGGCCGTGTGCGCGGATAATCGGTCTGCTGGGTTTCCCAGGTGATCAGACCACTCTTGACATAGATCTTCCAACTGCACGATCCGGTGCAATTGACCCCATGGGTCGAACGCACCACCTTGTCGTGCTGCCAGCGCGAACGGTAGGCATTTTCCCATTGCCGGTCCTCGTTCACCACCGCACCATGTCCCGCCGAAAAGGTCGATCGGACCTTCGACAGAAATTTCAGGCGATCCAGAAAATGGCTCATCGTCGACTTCCTCCCTTCATCGGTGCCACCCGAAAGCGGCCACCGATCGTTACTCACATGGGATGAGCCCCTGCGTTCGTGGCTCATCCCTTCATTCGACACGCAGCAGCCCCCAAAGCTGCTGTACGAGGCGCACCCGATCCCGCGCTGCCGCACCCGCTCAGCACGGCATCGCGGCATTCTTCCGGGCATAGAACCACCAGGTGATCAGCAGGCAGCTCAGATAGAACAGAATGAAACCGATCAGTGCGGCGTGAGCACTGCCCGTCATTTCCAGTGAGGTACCAAAGCTCTTTGGAATGAAGAAACCACCATAGGCACCGATCGCTCCCGAGAATCCCAGCACGGCTGCGGCTTCCTTGTTGCCATCCAGCACCGCCTGGCGCTGCGCCTCGGGCGAGGGGTCGGCCGCCCGGGCGCGCTCGGTCAGAAAGATCACCGGGATCATCCGGAAGGTCGATCCATTGCCGATACCGGTCAGGGCGAACAGGGCGATGAACATCGCCAGAAAGCCCAGGAAGCTACCGGCGCCGCCTTCGGAGGGAAGACAGGCCATCACGCCCAGCACGGCCAGCACCATCAGCGCAAAGGTCCAGAGCGTGACACGTGCGCCTCCCATCCGGTCCGAGATCCATCCGCCGAGCGGCCGCGTCAGCGCGCCCACCAGCGGGCCCAGAAAGGCGTACTGGGTCGGGTTAACCTCCGGAAACTGCGATTTGGTCAGCAGCGCCAGCCCGGCCGAGAAGCCGATGAATGAACCGAAGGTGCCGATATAGAGCCAACACATCAGCCAGTTGTGTCTGCGCCTGAAAATTACCGCCTGATCGGCAAAGGAGGCTTTGACATCGGCGATGTCGTTCATGCCGAACCAGGCCGCCAGCGCCGACAGCAGAATGAAGGGCACCCAGACGAAGCCGGCATTCTGCAGCCACAGGGTCTGCACCGATCCATCAGCCGCCGTGAAGCTCAGCCCCTCGCCACCGACCCCGATCATCGCTCCGCCGATCACCAGCGGCACCACGAACTGCGTCAGGCTGACGCCCAGATTGCCGATGCCAGCATTCAATCCCGTCGCCATGCCTTTCTTGGCTTTCGGAAAGAAGAAGCTGATATTGGCCATGCTGGAGCTGAAGTTGCCGCCGCCCAGCCCGCAGAGCAGCGCCAGCACCAGCAAAACCCCGTAGGGGGTATCCGGGTTCTGCAGCGCCAGCCCCATGCCCACGGCCGGCGCCAGCAGGCTCAGCGTGGAAATCGCTGTCCAGCGCCGGCCGCCGAAGATCGGCACCAGAAAACTGTAGAAGATCCGCAGCGTCGCCCCCGACAGCGCCGGCAGTGCCGTCAGCCAGAACATCTGGTTCTTCGTAAGCTGAAAGCCCACCTTGTCGAGATTGACGACCACCACGCTCCACAGCATCCAGGTGCTGAAGGCCAGCATCAGTGCCGGAATCGAGATCCACAGATTCCGGTAGGCGATGCGTGCGCCGGTGCGCTGCCAGAATTCCGGATTCTCCGGCTCCCAGCGTTCGAGGACGTGTGCTGCCATGTTTGATGCCTCCCTGCCGCGGCCGTTTCGCTCCGGCGGCGGCGCTGTGTTTTCGGTGTGCTGATGCCTGCGACCCGTTCGGCATCCGCGTTGAACAGGCCGTCAGCCGCTCATCCCGTTCATGCGCTGCCGGGTGCAGCAGTACCCTCCGCAGCCGAAGGGTTTGAAGGATGCCCGGCCTTCACCGAACGCCCGTCGCGGAAACTGAAATGCATCCAGATCAGGCTGATGCAGACCGTGCCGTAGAGCAGCATGAAGCAACTGGAACGAATGCCGGTCAGATCGAGCGCGATACCGAACAGGATCGGCAGCAGGAAACCGCCCAGGCCGCCGGCCAGCCCCACCACACCGGAAACCGCGCCGATGTTGTCGCTGAAATCATCGGAGATGAACTTGAATACCGACGCCTTGCCGACGGCCGTCGCAATGCCGACGATGAACAGCAGCACCGTGAACACCCAGGGATTCAGGCCAATATGAAAACGCTGCGGACCATTGACCGTACTGATCGTGAGATCGGTCTGCGGATAGCTCAGGATGAAGAAACAGACCCAGCAGATCCACATCACCCACCAAGTCGTTCGATAGGCGCCGTACTTATCCGAGATCCAACCACCGATGGCGCGCAGCACACCGCCGGGCAGCGAAAAGCAGGCTGCCAGAAGCGCCGCCAGCCCGATATCGAAGCCATATTCACCGATGTAGTATTTGGTCATCCACAGCGCCAGCGCCACATAGCCGCCGAAAACCACCGAGTAATACTGGCAATAGCGCCAGACCCTCGGATCGCGCAGCATCCGAAGCTGCGCACGCATCGACACCGAGGAGGGCACGTTGTGCGCCGGGTTGGTGTGGGTGCCGAACCAGAACAGCAGCGCCGTCACCAGCATCGCCACCGAATAGACCTTCGGCACGATGTCCCAGGCGCCGCCGGCTGCCACGATCAGGGCCGGTGCCACGAACTTGGTCAATGCCGAGCCGGAGTTGCCGGCGCCGAAAACCCCCATCGCCATGCCCTGCCGGTTGCGCGGGAACCAGCGCGCCACATAGGGGGTACCCACCGAGAATGAGCCGCCCGCCAGACCGACGAACAGAGACAACCCCAGGAAGTGCCAGTATTCGGTGGCATAACTCATCAGCCAGATCGGCACGACGGTGGCCAGCATCAGCGCAAAGAAGACGATGCGCCCGCCGTAACGGTCGGTCCAGATGCCCAGCGGCACGCGGACGACCGAGCCGGTCAACACCGGCATGGCGGTCAGCAGCCCGAACTGTGTCTCGTTCAGCCCCAGTTGCTCCTTGATCGGAATGCCCAGTACGGCAAACATCATCCAGATCGCAAAGCAGATGGTGAAAGCGAAGGTGCTGGACACCAG
>JBHADS010000117.1:0-2841 GCA_041855185.1 Lautropia sp.
CGGCGGCAAGATCAGCGTCTCTGATTGGCTTCTCGAACAGGAACTCCTACCGTGCTCCGATCCTTCCCGTCTTCCGCTGTGCCTGCCCACCTGCGCCGGCAGGCTCTGACCGTTTCCACCGTAGCCGCTCTGCTGTCACTGGCCGCTTGCGGCGGGGGCGCTGGCAGTCCCGAACTGCCCGCCAACGACCAGACCGGGGCAGTGGTCGACAACGGCACGCTGTTCCGGGATGGTCCCGATGAGATTCCCGCGCCCAATGCCGGGATCGATTTCGAGGCCGAGGCGCGTCTCCACGGTGCAGTCCCGGCGGTTCAGGGTGAGATCACCGATTCGATCGTCACTACCAAGAATCTGCCGACCGCTCCGCAGGCCGCCACCGTGGGCGCCTGGGGGCCGCAGGTCAAATGGCCCTTCATTCCCATTCACGCCATCGTGATGCCCGATGGCCGGGTGATGACCTATGGGTCGCTGACCAATGGCCAGCAAGGGGGCAAGTTCTATTACGACCTGTGGGACCCGACCGTCGGCACCGGTGACGATGCTCACCTGCTGCTGCCCAACACCACCGAGGTCGATCTGTTCTGCTCGGCCCAGGTCGTGCTGCCGCTCACAGGCGACCTGTTCATCGCCGGCGGCGATGTGTTCAGCGAGGCCCGGGGGCGCAGCACCAACCGGCCGAACAACGACACGACCATTTTCCGGCTGGACAGCAGCACCATCGAGAAAGGCGAGAAGCTGAAGATGCCTCGCTGGTATGCCACGGCCACCATGCTGCCGGATGGCGAGGTCTATGTGCAGGGGGGGCTCGGCGGCGAGAAGCACCCCGAGATCCGTCGCACCGATGGCAGCACCGTGCTGCTCGATGGCATCGATTCGACGGACATCTACCACGAGTACCCGCGCAACTGGGTGGCGCCCGACGGCAAGATCTTCGGCTTCTCGGCCACCAAGATGTACCGGATGGACGTCAGCGGCAAGGGCACTCGGCGCGATGTCGGCGAGCTGAACTACAAGTCGCATTGGGAAGGCTCGGCCGTGATGTTCCAGCCGGGACGCATCCTGATGACCGAGGCCAAGGGCAACGGCGCGGCCATCATCGACATCAACTCGGATCGGCCGGTCGTGACCGATGCCGGCAAGATGAGCAACACCCGGATGTGGCACAACAGCACCGTGCTGGCCGACGGTACGGTGGCCATCAGCGGGGGCGCCGAGTTCTTCGATTTCCAGCGCGCCACCGCACGGAATCCGATCTACAACATCGAACTCTGGAACCCCAAGACCAATACCTGGACACAGGGGCCTGCCCAGAAACGGATGCGTCTGTACCACTCGGCCTCGATCCTGCTGCCGGATGGCACGCTGTTCTCCGGCGGTGGTGGTGCCGGTGGCCCCGAAACCAACCTGAACGCCGAAATCTACTATCCGCCCTACCTGTACAACCGCGACGGCACGCCGGCCACGCGTCCGGTGATCGACTCGGCTCCGTCGGTGGTGCAGCCCTCGGGCACGCTGGTGCTCGAATCGAGCGATGCCGCCTCGATCCAGCGGGTGACGATGGTGGCGACCGGTTCGGTCACGCACTCCTTCGACATGAACCAGCGCTTCATCGAGCTGACGTTCCGGCGCGATGGCAACCGGCTGGTGGCGCAACTGCCGGCCAACAGCTTCGACACCCCGCCGGGCTACTACATGGTGTTCGTGCTGAATCAGCAGGGCACGCCGTCGGTGGCGAAGATGGTGCGGGTCAACATCAAGCAGACAGCAGGCACCGATCCGGACATCGTGCAGGTCTACCGCTATGTTGCCCAGGACGGCTTGCGCTATCGCTACAGCGTCGACCCGGCGCTGGGCGGTGAGTGGGTGCGGCAGGGAGATGCCTTCCTGGCCTATGGCAGCCAGAAGAACAACACGGTGCCGGTGTATCGTTACACGGCGACCGAGGCCGGCAAGACGCGCTATATGTACAGCACCAATGCCGATCTGCGCGAGAACGGCTGGACCCGGGCAGGGGTCGTGTTCCATGCCTACGCACAGGCCGGCGACGGGCGCGTGGGCGTAGGCGAGTACCGCCAGTATCGGGCCGGCACCTACACCCAGTATGTGGCCGAGGGCGGCTCGACCGGCGGTGCGCCCTGGGTGCTGGCGCCCAACCGGGGCTTCTTCGTGCCCGCCAGCCGTGCGCTGCCGGCGCCGGTCGTGCCGGACACGCAGGCGCCGACGGTGCCTGCCAACCTGCGGGCCGTGGCTCAGCCCAATGGCACGGTGACGGTGACATGGGGCAAAGCCACGGATGCCGGTGGTTCGGGTCTGGCCGGTTATCGGCTGCGCCGCGGTCCGATCGTGCTGACGCCGAATCTGCTGCAGGCCGAGCGCTTTGTGGACACCGGCCTGGGCGCAGGGCAGTACACCTATTCGGTGGAAGCGGTCGACGGTGCGGGCAATACCTCGGCACGCAGCTTCTTCCGCGCCTATGTCGAGCGGGACGAGGATGCGGCGCTGCGGGCAGCGAATCTGGTGCGGGTGTATCGCTACGTGGCCCCGGGTGGAGATGGCGATCTGCGCTATGTCTACAGTGCGGACGCCTCGCTGCATCAGGAGTGGACGCGTCAGGAGCTGGCTTTCTATGCCTATGCCAGCCCGCAGGCCAACACGGTGCCGGTCTATCGCTACCGTGCACGGGCTGCTGACGGGACGCCTCGCTATCTGATCAGCATCAACCCGTCGCTGGGCAATGGCTGGACGCGCGAGCACGTCATCTTCCATGTGCTGCGCACGGCACAGCCGGGCAGCCAGCCGGTCAACGAGTTCTA
The DNA here is from genome assembly GCA_041855185.1 of Lautropia sp. Taxonomy (GTDB): domain Bacteria; phylum Pseudomonadota; class Gammaproteobacteria; order Burkholderiales; family Burkholderiaceae_E; genus Lautropia. The sequence goes on from JBHADS010000117.1 coordinate 2,814, forward strand.
CCGGGTGTCCAATGGCTGGTATCTGGGC
>JBHADS010000118.1:0-4374 GCA_041855185.1 Lautropia sp.
AGATCCTCAGCCCCGAAAGATCCAGCGCCCGGAAACCCGCGTGGCCCAGCAGCAGGTTATAGAGTGTGCTGATCCCCGGAAACACCGTCACCCGATGCGGTTTCAGCGCTTTCACCAGCGCATCGACATCCCGTGGATTCGGAATCAGGATCACATGCCCCCCAACCTGCACACTGACCAGCAGGCACACCATCATCGCGTAGACGTGATAGAGCGGCAGCGCCCCCACGAACACGTAGGCGTGGATGGGCTCCTTGCCCGCCTGGCGCATCGCCGGGTAGAAACAGGCTTCATCCTGCAGGATATTGGCATACACACTGCGATGCGTCAGCATCGCCCCCTTGGGCACACCGGTCGTCCCCCCGGTGTACTGCAGGAATGCCAGCCGATCGCCGTCGATGTCCGGCGGCACGAAAGGTCGTGCCGCCCCCTCACGCATCACCTTGGCAAAACGCAGCGCCCCCGGAATATCCCAGGACGGCACCTTCTTCTGGACATAGCGCAGCGTGAAATTGATCAGTGTTCCCTTCAGCAGCCCCTGCAGATCCCCCATCGACACCACGACCACATGCTCGAGCGCGGTATCGGCCCACACCTGGGTCAGGGTATGCGCGAAATTCTCCAGCACGAGGATGACCGTCGCCCCCGAATCCTTCAGCTGCAGGCGCAGCTCGCGGGGTGTATACATCGGATTGACATTGACCACCACCAGACCCGCACGCAGCACCCCGAACAACGAGACCACATAGGGATGGCAATTGGGCATCATCAGCGCCACCCGACTGTTCTCGGGCAGCCCCAACGACTGCAGCCACGAAGCCATCGCCCGCGACAGCACCTCCAGCTCACGATACGTCAGCGTCGTGCCAAGACTGGTCAGCGCCGGCTGATCGGCATACTGCTGCATCGCAGTTTCCAACCAGTGAGCCAACGAACGACGCTGACTCGGATCGATGTCGGCCGGCACCCCGGCCGAATAGTTTCTGGTCCAAAAGCGATGGTCGGTCTCGCCGGCCACGGCGGCGCCACCTGCTTTGCCCCCGGACATCTGCATGCGCTCTCCTCGACGATTCGATCAATCCAACCCGACAGAAACGGCCCCCTGCCGCGGACCGGTCCTGCCTGCCCGCGGCCCTGCAACCCTACGGCCCGCTGCCCGATGCCCGCAGCGGACCAAGGGCCAAGGACCACAGCGCACAGCCCATAGCCCATAGCCCATAGCCCATAGCCCGTAGCCCGTAGCCCGTAGCCCGTAGCCCGTAGCCCGTAGCCCGTAGCCCGTAGCCCGTAGCCCACAGACTATCGGAATCCACGCCGACACCGGACCGAGGTTTCTGTCACAAAACGTATACTGGAGCAACATCATGCCACAGTAAGCCCCACTCCTCACCAAAGAACATCTGAGCGTGTCATGAACGCCGTTGCCTCCGCGCAGCGCCCGCAACCGCGGCAAGGCAGCATGCACCATCCAGACAGGCAGCCCTGTCAGGCATGGCAATGCAGCCCAGCGCGCGCTTCCCGGGCAACCCGCAGGGAATGCCCCTCAGCTCGGCCCTCCCCGACCCGCCTCGCCTCGGCACGCCCGCTGCCACCCCGCGCCTCGACCGACATGCCAAACAGGCGATGTCATGAGACACTTAGTGCTCTAGAGCAGTTAGGCACGCCCAGAGCGGCTTTCGCGCGAACGAAATAGGTACATGCACGCGCCAAGCGCGCGGCCGCCATGCCACGCCCGCCTCACCGCGTGCAGACCCGCCCGACAGCAAGGCACGGCCCGCGCATCCGGTTCGCGCCCCCATTCCCGAGGCTCCGTCCATGAAGATCATCGACGCCATCCAGACACGTTTTCCCGAATTTCAAGCCATCCGACGCGACATCCATGCCCACCCCGAGCTGGGCTACCAGGAGCACCGGACCTCGGCCCTCGTCGCCGACCGTCTCAAAGCGTGGGGCTACGAAGTCGACATCGGCCTGGGCGGCACCGGGGTCGTCGGCACCCTGCGCCGGGGCAGCAGCCCGCGCAGCATCGGCCTGCGGGCCGACATGGACGCCCTGCCCCTGCAGGAAGAGAACAGCTTCGAGCACCGCTCGCAGACCCCCGGCCGGATGCATGCCTGCGGTCATGACGGGCACACCGCCACCCTGCTCGCCGCCGCGGCCCACCTGGCCGAACACGCCCATTTCGATGGCACGGTCCACCTGATCTTCCAGCCCGCCGAAGAAGGCGGTGGCGGCGCCCGCAAGATGATCGAGGACGGTCTCTTCGAGCGCTTTCCCTGCGATGCCGTATTCGGGCTGCACAACTGGCCGGGCATCCCGGTCGGCACCGCCGGACTCACCGCAGGCCCGTTGATGGGCTCCTCCAACGAATTCGAGATCCGCATCCAGGGCAAGGGCGCCCATGCCGCCCTGCCTCAGAACGGCGTCGACCCGGTACTGACCGCCACCCATCTGGTGCAGGCTTTCCAGTCGATCATCACCCGCAACAAAAACCCGATCGAAGCCGCCGTCCTGTCCGTCACCGAAATCCACGCCGGCGACGCCAACAACATCATCCCCGACACCGCCATCGTCCGCGGCACCGTGCGCACCTTCAGCCTGGACATGCTCGATCTGATCGAATCCCGGATGAAGGCGCTCACCGAACACATCTGCGCCGCCTTCGGCGCCAGCGCCCATTTCGACTTCCACCGCAACTACCCCCCCACCATCAACCACCCCGAACAGGCCGCCTTCGCCGCCCGGGTTCTGGCCGAGGTGCTGGGTGCAGAACACGTCATCAACCCCGTCGAACCCACGATGGGCGCCGAAGACTTCGCCTTCATGCTGCAGCAGCGACCCGGCTGCTACTTCTTCCTCGGCAATGGCGATGGCGGGCATCGCGCCAACGGACACGGCGCCGGCCCCTGCATGCTGCACAACCCCAGCTACGACTTCAACGACGCCCTGATTCCGATCGGCGCCACCCTCTGGGTCAGACTGGTCGAAGCCTTCCTGCCGACGCAAGCCCGCTGAGCCGAGCGCAGCCGCCCTTTTCCCTCCGGGCCTGGGGGCTGCCCCGCCCGCCGCGCCCCCATGCCAGCCGCGGGAACCCGGCCGGCGCAGCCCCAACCGCAGACCCCCTATCTTGAACGCGCTGCTCTCCAGCCTCCGGCAGCAACTGCCGGAGCACCTCCTGTATTACCTGCTCGGCGGCCTGCTGCTCCTGGGCATCGGCTTCTTCCTGCTGGGCCGCCCCGCCCGCGAAAAACCCTGGCGCGTCAAGGCCCGGCCACTGCTCACCGAGAACGAAACCGAGTTCTGCCATCGCCTCGAAGACGCCCTGCCCGAATATCGCATCATGGTGCAGGTGTCGATGGGGGCCTTGCTGGAGCCCGACCTCGACGACGAAGAACACGTCCCGCCCGGACGTTTTCTGTCCATCCGGGGCCGCTTCGCCCAGAAAGTGGTCGATTTCGTCATCGTCGACGATGAATACCGGGTGATCGCCCTCGTCGAACTCGACGACCGGACCCACGACCCCGACAAGGACGCCGAACGCGACGCCATCACCGACATGGCCGGCTACCTGACCCTGCGCTACGACAGCCGCCAGAAACCCGAACCCGACGAAATCCGCGACGACTTCATCCACGCCGGCCTGATCGAACCCTAGAGCGTGTTACGAACTTATTCGTTCCCGCGAAAGCCCCACAGGGCGAGCAGAACAAGCGGAGCCACGCTGACGCATCCCGCGTCAACACATCGGCCCCCGAGACCCACAGGATAGCCGCCAGGAACGGCATGCCCAGCCATCAGGCATCCCGGTGCACCGGTCGCCCTCGGCGCTGCGGATGCTACTCGGCCGCCCCTTCGGACACGGCTTTTTTCTTCCTGCGCGGCTTTCTGGGTTTGGGCATCGGCAGCACCAGCGCCGTCGCCTCCAGCAGCGCGGCCAGCTCCATCGGCTGATCCAGCAACTCATCGGCCACCAGATACAGCTTGGAGCCGGGAAAGATCTCCCCCTTCGGCAGACGCTGCACCCACGTCCCCGCCGCCGGCGTGATCTTCACGAACAGACTGTTGTCGCCGGCAAAGCCCACCACCTTGCCATCCAGATAGAGCGCATACTCACCAAACATCCGCCGGTAGCTCAGACGGGGAAACAACCCCGCCTGATCCAGCACGAAATCCACGAAATCCTGACGGGTTGCCATGCTTTGTCAGAGGCTCCTCGCCGCTCCCGTCGACTGCCGCGCCACGAAGGCCGCCGCCATCACCTGCTTGAGCGGCGCACGGGCGCGTCCATTCAGCCGATCGACCAGCAATCGCGCCGCCTTGATGCCCTGCTGCATCGGGTCCTGGTGGATGGTCGAGAGCGCGGGATGCATGTAG
>JBHADS010000119.1:0-3184 GCA_041855185.1 Lautropia sp.
AGCACTGTGGGCGGCGTGATCTCCGCCCGGGCCTGCAGCCGCTCGCGGAAGGCGCGCGCCAGATCGGTCATCGCCGCCCAGTCGTCCTCGCCACGATGGTGCACCCAGCGCATCAGCTGCGTGGCGCGGAAGGGCTTCTGCCCCAGCTCGGCACAGAAGCTCTGAAAGCCGACCCTGTCCAGGCCCAGCAGATTGGTCCGCGGCTCGGCTGCAGCATCTGCGGTGTCGGCGGCATCTGCAGTATCCGGCTCTGGCGCAGCACCGTCATCGCCCACCGGCGCTGCGCGGGCGCTCGTCGAGCGGGAATGGGCGTCACCCGGACGATCGGTGTGGACGGCGGCGGAATCGGGCGACGGCACGCACGCTTGCTGCCCGGCGGCAGACGAAGCATCGTGCAACGATGCGTCTGCGGCGCAAGCAGCCGATCCTGCGGCAGACTGAACTGCGGACATGATGATCTCTTCAAATGACAACGGGCAGATTCATCTGCCCGATCAGGCACCGCTCGGTGCCCTGCACGCGCGGCGGTATCAGACACCGCCCACAGCCGCGCCCTTCACGCGCGGCGGCGCACCCGCCTGCGGCGGGATGGGAACCGGACCCAGTCGTCTGGACGAGGCTTGCAGCCCGGTTCTTCGGCGCAGATCAGCGCGAGCAGATCTGCATCGAGGGGAAGAAGAACGCGATCTCGACGGCAGCGGTTTCCGGAGCGTCCGAACCGTGCACGGCGTTGGCATCAATGCTTTCGGCGAAATCGGCACGGATCGAGCCTTTCTCGGCTTTCTTCGGATCGGTGGCGCCCATCAGCTCACGGTTGCGCAGGATGGCGTTCTCGCCTTCCAGCACTTGCACCATCACCGGACCGGAGATCATGAAAGCGACCAGATCCTTGAAGAAGGGGCGCTCCTTGTGCACGGCGTAGAAAGCCTCGGCTTCAGCTTGCGACAGCTGCATCATCCGGGCGGCAACCACTTTCAGGCCGGCGGATTCAAAGCGGGCGAGGATCTGGCCGATGACATTCTTGGCCACGGCATCCGGTTTGATGATCGAGAGGGTACGTTCAACAGCCATGAAAAGCTCCAACGCGCCGGCCCAGACGGGACCGGACAGAAAATTACGGGATACGAGGCAAGTCGGCGCAAGAGTTGTCCGCCCGGGGGCGTGGCGACCGGCCCCAATTGGGGTTAGCCCTGAAGTATAGCAACGAACCGGCGCCCGATGCCTTGAGATTCGCGTCCGCGTCTCCATCTGAAGGGCATGCACGACGCTTGGTCGAAACAGGGATGCACACGCTCCGTTGCCGATACAGCCGGAAACACGCCGATCGTCATGGGGCCTTGCGCCAGCTTGCCCGATCAGCTCTGTCGGAATGTCTGGCAGCCTGGCCCCGCGTGCCCCGGCCGCTTTGGTCGTCTTTCTGATGGGCATACCGTTTCCTCCCGTCTGTCGTCATGATATGCCTCACACATTGCTGACTCCCGCCCGCCGACAAAACCTTTCCGTCAGATCGGTTTCCCCCGTTTGCAGGGAGGACGGCTCCTGTGTCGGCGCTCTTTACGAAAACAGGTGGGCATTCATGACAACCGGCCTGCCGTCCAGCCGCCCAAAGCCTGCACAGCACTGATTTTTTTGAAGAAAACACATTCCGAACACACCAGATCCGTATAATCGGCCACTGGCCCATTGTCTGACTTTGGCCCCCTTCCCTTTTCCTGGAGACCATGTGATGGCGATCGACCACGTCACGACCCAATACCAACAAACTGCTGCGGTTTCCACCGAAACCCGCAACCGCGTCCTGCGCAACACCTACTGGCTGCTGGCCCTGTCGATGATCCCGACCGTGCTGGGTGCCTGGATCGGCGTTGCCACGGGCTTCACCTTCTTTGCCGGCAGCCCCTTCATCGGCCTGATCGCTTTCCTGGCCATCGCCTTCGGCTTCATGTACGCCATCGAGCGCACCAAGAACAGCGGCCTGGGCATCGTCATCCTGCTCGGCTTCACCTTCTTCATGGGCCTGATGTTGTCGCGCCTGATCGGCTATGTACTGGGCATGAGCAACGGTGCCTCGCTGATCATGATGGCCTTCGGCGGCACCGCAGCCATCTTCGGCGTCATGGCCACCATCGCCACCGTCTCCAAGCGCGACTTCTCGGGCATGGGCAAGTGGCTGACCATCGGCTTCGTCGTCATCCTGCTGGCTGCCATCGCCAACATCTGGCTGCAGATCCCGGCACTGATGCTGACCATCTCGGCCCTGGCCACCGTCATCTTCTCGCTGTTCATCCTGTTCGACCTGAACCGGATCGTCAACGGCGGTGAAACCAACTACATCACCGCCACCCTGTCGGTCTACATCAGCGTCTACAACGTGTTCAGCAACCTGCTGTCGCTGCTGGGCATCTTCGGCGGCAACAACGAGTAAGTTCCCGCCTGGCGCCGCCGGTTGCCGCGTGCAACCGGCGGGCCGATCACCTCATCGACCCTCCGATCACCTCGACAGCCGGCATCAAAGCCCGGCCAGCTCCGACAGCGCCTCGCCCGTCAGCCGATAACGCACCCACTCATTCTGCGGCCGTGCGCCGAGGCTTTCGTAGAACTGGATCGACGGCGTGTTCCAGTCGAGCACACTCCACTCGAAACGCCCACAGTCCTTGGCCACCGCCACCCGTGCCAGGTACTTGAGCAGCGCCTTGCCGCCGCCCAGCCCGCGCGCCTCGGGTGTGATGTAGAGATCCTCCAGATAAAGACCGTGGCGGCCCTGCCAGGTCGAGTAATTGAAGAAATACACCGCAAAGCCGATCGGCTTGGCATCGGCCTCCAGGATCAGGCCGAAGACCGCCGGATTCTCGCAGAACATCGTGCGCTGCAGATGCTCGGGCGTGGCCTGCGCCTCCTCCAGCGCCTTCTCGTAGAGCGCCAGTTCACGGATGAAGTGCAGGATCAGCCCGATGTCATCGGGCGTTGCTTCACGGATGTTCAGATGGGGCATGGGCAAACTCGTCGGAAATCGAATAACACGGGCCGCGCGCAGCAGGCAGCAATCAGCAATCAGCAATCAGCAATCAGCAATCAGCAATCAGCAATCATAACAAGCCCGCCTCGGGGCTTTCGCAGGCCCGAATCCGTCCGTGACACACCCTAGTACGGACACTTCTGCAGGAACTTCTGCCCGAGCAGGTAG
>JBHADS010000120.1:0-17974 GCA_041855185.1 Lautropia sp.
ATCCCACCGTCAGTTCCCACGTCGACATGGTGCGTGTCGGCGTGACCCTGACCCTCCTGATGATGTCCACCGACTATCTGGTGCTGAAATGAATCACAGTCACTCCCCCTCCCGTCGTCAGCTCCTGAAGTCCGGCCTTGGGCTGGCCGCCACCGGCCCCGCAGCCTTCGCGCTGAACCTGGCGCATATCGGCGCGGCATCGGCGCAGACCGCATCCGACTACAAGGCACTGGTCTGCCTGTTCCTGCATGGCGGCAACGATCAGGCGAACACCATCATCGCCACCAGCGGCGAGGCGTGGAACAACTATCGGACGATACGTGGCGACACGATCGCGCTGGGAGCCCCCGGCAGCGGAGCGAACGGTGTGCTGCCGATTACCCCCGGCAATCTGGCCGCCTATGACAACAGCGGTCTGAGCCTGGCGCTGCACCCACGCCTGACTCAGACGCGTGCCCTGTTCCAGCAGCGCAAGCTGGCCATCCTCTCCAATGTCGGCCCACTGATCGAACCCACGACGGCCGAGCAGTTCCGACAGATGCAGACGCGGGTGCCACGCCGGCTGTTCTCACATAATGACCAGCAATCGACCTGGCAGACCTTCTCGCCGGAAGGCAATGCAGCCGGCTGGGGCGGACGCATGCTCGACCGGCTGGCCAGCAGCCACAACGCCTCGGCGATGTTCGCCAGTGCGATCTCGCCCGGCAGCAGTGCCGACCCCTGGCTCGCGGGCCAACGCATCAAACCCTACAGTGTGCCCACCACCGGTCCAGTCGGTATCCAGATGATCAGCTACCTGGCGCGGCCGCAGGTGAGCGATGCCTTGACGCAACTGCTGAAACAGGGGCGCAATGACAACCTGCTGGCGCAGACCTACGGCGAGTACCACTCGCGCACCCTCGACTACCAGACCCGGCTGCAGCAAGCCCTGGTCGCCGAGGACGCTGCCGGCCTGCTGGAAGCCCCCAATCTGGCGGGATCGACCAGCAAGAACCCGCTGGCCTTGCAGATGCGCGTCATCGCCCGGATGATCGCCAGCCGGAACAATCTTGGCGTCAGGCGGCAGATCTTCTTTCTTGGGCTTCCCGGCTTCGACACCCACGACAGCCAGATCAGCACCCACGACCGCCTGCTGAGCCAACTCGATCAGGCACTCGCGTACTTCGACCAGCAGATGACGGCGCTGGGTGTCCAGAACCAGGTGACACTGTTCACCGCCTCCGACTTCGGCCGCAGCATGGTCAGCAACGGCAGTGGCACCGACCACGGCTGGGGCTCGCACCACTTCATCCTCGGTGGCGCGGTCAACGGAGGCAACCTGTACGGACGCTTCCCGACCTTCGGCATCAACGCCGGTGACGATGTCAACGGCCGGCTGGTACCGCAATACTCGGTCGAACAGTATGCCGCCGTGCTGGGCCAGTGGTTCGGCCTCACGCAAAGCGAGCTTTACGACACGCTGCCCAATCTGATCAGTTTCCCCCGGGATGCCGGGTTGAACTTCATGAAGGTCTGAGTGCGCAACGGCCCCCTGTCGCATTGCCGCCTCGCCTCCCTGTAGGCGGCAGTGCGGGACACGGGGCCAGCGCATCATGCACGGATTCACTCCCGCGCTGAGCCCGAAACCGGTTTCAGGCAAGGCAGCAGGCGTCGGCTGGCGGCGCCTCGCCAAGCGTGGCGACGCTGTCAGCGCCCGGCCTGCTTCGCCGGCGCCCCTTCCGGAATCGGAAAGATCCGGTCATAGGCCAAGTTGTAGAAGAAGGCAAACATCACGTAGAACACCACGAGGCCGATATCCGCGATCAGCGCCTGCCAGAGCCCGATGCCGAGCCACCAGGCGATGAAGGGCACCAGCATCACCACCAGCCCGCCCTCGAACAGCACGGCATGCAGCACCCGCACGCGCAGGCGCTTGTGCACCGATCCCGTCAGGCGCTTCAGCATCCGGTCGAAGCCCAGGTTGTAGACATAGTTCCAGACCGCCGCCACCGCCGCGGTACAGACGCCCAGCACGCCGATCTCGGTCAGGTCCAGGTCGAAGAACAGCACGCCGATCGGAATCAGGATCAGCAGGGCGGAAATCTCGAACAGCAACATATGCCGAATACGGTCGGCTGGTGTACGCATCAACACTCCATCGCCGACCCGGTCCGGCCGGCCCACCTCGCATCACGAGGGCAAACACAGGGGTATGAGCCACCGTAGCGGCTTACCGGATAATACCGGCTCTTTTCAGCCCTTCGCCCGACCGCCCGTGTCTCCCATGAAAAGCACCAGAGCATGATCGGGTACATGGCGCGCTGCGCACCCTAGATCAACTGCGCCATTCTGCTGCCCCAAATGCGCCAGAGTCCTGCTCACGACGGCGCTTTGGCCCACAAAGCCCGCCCCAGCGGCACCCCCTCGGCGCAGCCGCATTGCGAAGCCCGAAAACGATCGTTTATCCTGTTGGCTGGATGACATCCAGACACGGTCGGCGAGCACGCAGCCCCGGCCCGGGACCGGACACTGCCTCCGATCCCCATCACGACAAGCGGCACACAGAGGCCGCTCACCGTCAAACAGCAGGAGACACCATCATGACGCAGGACACCGTCCGGGCGCTGCCCGATTACGCGCAATTCGTCCAGAACTTCGATCCGAAGCAGATCGAAGCTCAGTTCTCAGGCAGTTTCGAGCACGGCATCAACGCCTGCGTCGAAGTCTGTGACCGTCATGCGGACAGCGGCAGGATCGCCCTGCGCTGGGTCGGCGCCGACGGCAGCTACCAGGAATACAGCTTTGCCGAGCTGAAGGCGCTGTCGGCCCGATTCGCCAACCTGCTCACCCGCCTGGGCGTCAAGCCCGGCGACCGTGTCTCGGCCATGCTGCCCCGCATCCCCGAAATGATGGTGGTGCTGCTGGGCACGCTGCGGGCCGGCGCCGTCTACCAGCCGCTGTTCACCGCCTTCGGCCCCAAGGCCATCGATTACCGGGTCAGCTCCTCCGCGGCCAAGCTGATCGTCACCGACAGCAACAACCGGCCCAAGCTCGACGACAGCGCCCAGTGGCCGCAGATCATCACCATCGACCGCAAGGGCCAGGGTGTGCCCGAAGGCGACATCGACTTCCAGTCGGCACTCGATGCCGAGTCGGATGAATTCGAGCCGGTGATGAGCAAGGGGGACGACCCCTTCCTGATGCTGTTCACCTCGGGCACCACCGGCCTGCCCAAAGGCGTGGCCGTGCCCAACATGGCGCTGTCAGCCTTCTACGTCTACATGCGCTATGCGATCGATCTGCGCGAGGACGATGTGTTCTGGAACATCGCCGATCCGGGCTGGGCCTACGGTCTGTACTACAGCGCGCTCGGCCCCCTGCTGCTCGGCCAGACTACGCTGTTCCACGACGCCCCCTTCTCCGTGGCAGGCACCGCCGCCCTGATCCGGCAGTACGGTGTCACCAACCTGGCGGGCGCCCCCACCGCCTATCGCATGATGATGGCGGCCCCGAAGGAGGAGGTCGCACCGATCAAGGGACGGCTGCGGGTGGTCAACAGCGCGGGCGAACCCCTCAACCCGGAAGTGATCCGCTGGTTCCGCGACGAGATCGGCTGCCCGGTCTACGACCAGTACGGCCAGACCGAACTCGGCATGGTGGTCTGCAACCACCACGCGCTTTCGCACGCAGTCCACCCGGGCAGCGCCGGCTTTGCAATGCCCGGCTATACCGCCGTGGTGCTGGACGACCATCATCAGATCCTGCCGCCCGGTAAGCCCGGCACCCTGGCCCTGGACCGTTCCCGCTCACCGCTGTTCTTCTTCCAGGGCTACTGGCAGAAGGACACGCCCTCCTTCGTCGGTCCCTACTATCTGACCGGCGACACGGTGGAACTGAACGAGGACGGCAGCATCAGCTTCGTCGGCCGCGACAGCGATCTGATCACCTCGGCCGGCTACCGGATCGGGCCTTTCGACGTGGAGAGCGCACTGATCGAGCACCCAGCCGTCGCCGAGACCGCCGTCATCGGCAAGCCCGATGCCGAGCGCACCGAGATCGTCAAGGCTTTCGTGGTGCTGAAGCCCGGCTACAGCCCCGGCGACGAGCTGATCGAATCGATGCAGCAACTGGTGCGTTCGCGCCTGGCGGCACACGCCTACCCGCGCGAAATCGAGTTCGTGGCCGAACTGCCCAAGACGCCCAGCGGCAAGATCCAGCGCTTCCTGTTGCGCAAGCAGGAGGCCGACAAACAGGCTTGACGCCGATGGGGTCGAGGTCCCTGGGTTGTTGTCTTTGATTTGTCTTGCACTTTGAACAAGGAGAAAAAATGCACTTGCAGGATCAGGTCGTGATCATCACCGGCGGCGCCTCGGGTCTGGGCGAAGCCACGGCCCGCCACTTGGCCACCCAAGGTTGCCGCATCGTCATCGCCGACATGAACCAGGAAGGTGGCGAGCGGCTCGTGGCCGAGCTGGGCACCGACAAGGCCGCCTTCGTGAAGGCGGACATCACCCAGGAAGCCGATGCCCAGGCCGCTGTCGATACCGCCGTCGAGCGTTTCGGCGGCCTGCAGCTGCTGGTGAACTGCGCCGGCGTGGCGCCCGCCGAGAAGGTCGTGGGCCGCGAGGGTCCACACCGGCTCGACCGCTTCAGTCGGACCATCGCCATCAACCTGATCGGCACCTTCAACATGATCCGGGTGGCAGCGGCGCAGATGATCCAGCAGGCGCCGCAGGCCGATGGCGAACGGGGCGTCATCATCAACACCGCCTCGGTCGCCGCCTTCGACGGCCAGGTCGGACAGGCTGCCTACGCGGCCTCGAAGGGCGGCGTCGTGGCCATGACGCTGCCGATCGCCCGCGAACTGGCGCGTCACGGCATCCGGATCAACACCATCGCTCCGGGCATCATGCAGACACCGATGATGGCCGCGATGCCCGAGGACGTACAGGCATCGCTGGGTGCGCAGGTGCCCTTCCCCTCCCGCATGGGCAAGCCGGCCGAGTTCGCCTCGCTGGTGGCGCACATCATCGACAACGCCTACCTGAACGGCGAGGTCATCCGCCTCGACGGCGCCATCCGGATGGGCGCCAAGTAGACTGCAAGGGCGCAGGCTGCGGCGGGTCACACGCAGGACGGCCCACGCCTTCGGGGCGGCGCGATGTACCTGCGGTGCCCCTGCGCTGCCGGCGCCGGTGCCGCCCCCGTGTACCAGCCGGAGCATTCCTGCCCCGAAGGCGGCTTCTGGAACGACGATGCCCGCCGGACAAGCCGTCCGGCGGGCATCGATACGGAACCGTCAGAGAATGTCGGAGAAGCGCGCTCAGGCCACGGCGATCGGCGTGTAGCCAGCCTCGGTCAGCATCAGGGCAAAGGCGGTGGGATCACCCTGACTGTCGATCGAGACCCAATGGGTATCGAGGTCGACCTTCACGGCCACATCGGCCTCCACCCGCCGTGCCGCTTCCGTGATGGCGTTCACACAGTGCTTGCACGACATATCGGGAATCTGAAACTGGATCATCTCGCCCTCTCCTGAACTTGACTGGACGCAGTGCTCGGGCGACGGAAACGACCCGATTCCGCGCCTGCTGCAGGCGCAAGGACCGGGACGGCAGCGGTGGGCAGCCTGCCACCAATCGCCCATGAAACATGATTTTACAGGGGCGACATGCTGTGATGCTTTTCGTCAGGTGATGACATCCATCACCCAGACGCAGGTACAGACCGGGCACTCAGCACCCAGAGTGATGAATCGCCACAAACGGAAAGGCGGGGAAAGCCCCCGCCCCGCACAGCCGAAGCGCTCAGCCGTGCGCGGTGCCCCGGCTGCGTGCGGCTTCCTCGCCCTGCTTCAGAAAGGCTGCCAGTTGCGGCGAATCCGAGTGCACCGTGCCCAGCGGCCCGGTTGCCACCACCTGCCCGGCTTCGACCAGGATCAGCGCATCGAACAGCGGCAGCAGCGAAGGCCGGTGGATCGAGGCCACGATGGTGGCATCGGCACGCGCCTCGAAAAAGGCATCGATCAGCGCCGCCTCGGTGGAGGGGTCCAGCGCCGAGGTCGGCTCATCGAGCAGCAGCAGACTGCTGGCCTCGGCCGCCACCAGCGCCCGGGCAATGGCGATGCGCTGACGCTGCCCGCCCGAGAGATTGCCGCCCCGTGCCGTCACCGTGCTGTCCAGGCCCGCCGGCATCCGGGCCACGAACGCGCTGGCCTGGGCCACCGACAGCGCCTGCTCGAAACGCAGCGCCAGGTGTGCGTCGGCCCGGCCATCGTCGGACGCCGTCCCGCCGGCATTCGCGGCGTCGCCGGACTCGGCGCGCTCGTCCCGGCTACCCGGCTGAGGCTGGCCCGCGGACGCCGGCGCCTCGGCAGCCACCGCCATCGTCAGATTCTCCCGCAACGTGCCGCCGAACAGCTCGGCATCCTGCGGCAACAAGGTCGCAATCGAACGCAGCACCGGCCCCACCGCATTGGAGGGCAAGGCGCCCTGCGCATCGATCTGAAGCTGCCCGGCGCTGGGCGGATACAGACCGGCCAGCAGACGCAGCAGCGTGGTCTTGCCCGAACCGCTCGGCCCCACCAGCGCATAGCGCTTGCCGCGTTCCAGTTGCAGATCGACCCCCACCAGCGAGCCGCCGGCCGTCTCCGGATTGTTCGGATCGATCGGCTGGCGCAGGAACTGCACCGACGACAGACGCAGCCGCAGCCAGTCCGGAGAAACCGGCGGCACCCCCGCCGACTCGGCGGCACGCTCGGCCGGCAGCGGCATGGCACGGATCTCGTCACCGCTCTGGTAGTTGACCTGCTGCCGGGTCAGCGACTGGAAATGCGCCGCGATGCCGGTGATCACCCCCCCGGCCTGCAGCGCGTATTCATAGACCATGAACAGGTTGCCGATGCGAACGCCCGGCTCGGCGGCCGGCGCCGCGCCTTCGGCACCCGACACCGGAGGAGCCGCCGGCACGATCCCCTGCACCGACAGCCAGACATAGAGCGCCAGCAGCGCAATCCACAGCAGGCAATTCAGCAGATCGACCGCAGCCCACTTGCCTTCGTTGTAGATGATCGCCCGCTTGACCGGCTCGAACACCGCGCCGAGGCGGGTTTCGACCAGACGCAGCACGCCACGCTGCAGACGCAGCGCCAGCACCGACAGCACATTCACCAGCCCGTCGGACAGACTCGCCCAGTATTCCCGGTCGGCCTCGTTCTCGGCCGATGCCAGCCGCATCATCACCTTGTCGAAGGCAACGATGATCACCGCCAGCACCAGATAGCCCGCCACGGCCACCCCGCCCACCCAGGGCGAGATCACCCACAGCGCGATCACCGGCCCGACCAGCCGCACCACGCTCTGCAGATAGATGAACTGGCTCTGCGCAAAATCGTAGAGCGCCCGGGTCGTCAACTGCACCCGGTGGGCCGTCTCGACCCCGTGCTGGGTTTCATGCCAGCGCAAGGGCGCCGCGTACAGCCGCTCCATCAGATCGTTGGACACGCGCTGGCGCACCACCAGCGCGACGTTGCGCTCCAGAATGCGTCCCGGCCCATGCAGCAGCCAACTGGCCAGGGTGGCCAGAAAGACCAGAGCCAGCAACTGACCGGCCTGACCCAGACCGGCAATGCTCTGCGCCTGCAGGGTGTTGATGGCAGTGCCCGCCAGCGCCGGCACCGCCAGTTTGAAGCCTTGCGAACCGATCAGCAGGGCCACCGCCAGCAGCAGGGTGCCCCGCTTGCCGGCAGAAAACCGCCAGAGTTCACGATAGAGAAAACCTACTCCGAGGGTATCTGCCGACTTAGTCATCACACCTCAGCCATCAACGGATGGTGTGAACATAGCCGTCGTTCTGATAGCCGCCCTGCGGGTTGCCCCACTGGCTGGAACCGCTGCGCTGCGACTGTTGCTGCTGCTGTTGCTGCTGGCGCTGCTGCCCCTGATCGGCCGCCTGACCCACATAGATCTCGACCCGCCGGTTCTGGGCACGGCCCTGGGCGGTACGGTTGTCGGCGATCGGGTCGTGGCTGCCCCGGCCATCGATCATGATCCGCGACACCAGCACCCCATGAGCGACCAGATAGTCGCGGGTGGCCGCTGCGCGATTCACCGACAGCGGATTGTTGATCGCATCGTTGCCGGTGCTGTCGGTATGGCCGATGATCTGCACCGTGGTGGCGGGATTCGCCACCAGCGTCTGCGCGAAGCGGTCCAGAATCGGCTGGAAGGCCGGACGGATCACCGCACGGTTCACATCGAAGGAAATATCGCTCGGGATATCGAGCTGCAGCAGATTCTCGCGGGTCTGCGTCACCTGCACGCCCGTCCCCTCGGTCGCCGCCTCCATCGCCCGCTTCTGCTCCTCCATCTGGCGCGACCAGACATAGGTGCCGATGCCGGCAATCGCGCCGCCGATCAGCGCGCCATTGCGCACGCCCTTGGAGCCGGACTGGTTGCCACCGATGGCAGCCCCCACCGCGGCGCCGATACCCGTGCCGACTGCCGTGCGGCGCTGCGTGTCGGTCATGCCGTCGGTTGCGGCGCAGCCGCCCACCACCAGGGCAACAGCCACAGCCATCGCCGTGACCGTGCGTCCATGCCGGCGAACGCCAGACGCTGCGACCGGCTGCGCGGTTGCGGCCGATGCCATCGCCACATCTGCTTGTTGGAAAACTGTCGACATGCTCTATCTCCTGGCGGCACACCGCCCGATATCGAAAAATGAAACAACGGTCAGCGCCGGGTTGCGGTGCACACGGTGTGCACGCCCCCAGGCGCCTTCGCCGGCCGCCACCGCCCGCAACGCGCAACGCGCGGCCCTGGCACCGGGCACGGCCTCCCGCGCCCGAAACGCAGCACGGGCCTCATCCGGCCCTGCACCGTCCCCGGCTGGCGAAAGCGGGAATTATCCAGCACATCTCGAATCCCCGCCAATCCAACCACGACCGTTCGTCAGGGAAGCGTCTGCCGCTGGTAACGCCAGAGCCCCGGGTCTCCCACCGCAAACGCCGCAGACGCCCGGACAGAGGCGGGCTAAAATCAGCCGCTGCCGCTCGCATCCTGCCTGCCGGCGTTCTTTGGAGTCTTTTCCCGATGCGCAAGCTCTTCAATTTCAGTGCCGGCCCCGCCATGCTGCCCGAAGCCGTGCTGCAACAGGCCGGCAACGAACTGCTCGACTGGCATGGCACCGGCATGTCGGTAATGGAAATGAGCCACCGGGAAAAGGACTACATGGGCATCCACGCCCAGGCGCAGGCCGATCTGCGCGAACTGCTCGGCATCCCCGATGACTACCGGATTCTGTTCTGCGCCGGCGGCGCCACGCTGCAGTTCGCCACGCTGGTCATGAACCTGCTGCCCGAAGGCGGCTCGGCCGACTACATCGACACCGGCGTCTGGGCCGGCAAGGCCATCCAGGAAGGCAAGCGCTTCGGCAACATCCGGGTGGCCGCCAGCAGCAAGGCGAACAAATACACCTCGGTGCCCGCCCGTGCCGACTGGGATCTCGACCCCTCGGCCGCCTATGTGCACATCTGCAGCAACGAAACCATCGGCGGCGTCGAGTATCAGCAGACCCCCGATGTCGGCGACCGCCCGCTGGTGGCCGACATGTCCTCGAACATCCTGTCGCGTCCCATCGACGTGTCGCGCTACGGCCTGATCTATGCCGGCGCCCAGAAGAACATCGGCCCGGCCGGGCTGACCCTGATCATCATCCGCGAGGACCTGCTCGACCGGGGCCGTCCCGACATCCCGGCGGTGCTCAGCTACCGGCAGCTCGCCGACCACGATTCGATGCTCAACACCCCGCCCACCTACTCGATCTATCTGGCCGGACTGGTGTTCCAGTGGCTGAAGACCCAGGGCGGGCTGGCCGCCATCGAACAGCGCAACATCGAGAAGGCCCGCCTGCTCTACGACACCATCGACGCCAGCGCCTTCTACCGCTCGCCGGTGGCCCGCGAATACCGCTCGCGCATGAACGTGCCCTTCACCCTGGCCGACAGCGCCCTCGATGCCGACTTCCTGCAGGGCGCCCTCGAACACGGGCTGGCCAATCTGCAGGGTCACCGCTCGGTGGGCGGCATGCGCGCCTCGATCTACAACGCCATGCCGCTGGCCGGCGTCGAGGCGCTGGTCGCGTACATGCGCGATTTCGAGAAGCGTCGGGCCTGAGCCCGACCGGGCCGGTCCCACATCCGGCCCCTCCCTCCAGCCCGTAAAACAGGCGGGCAGCGCACCGCGGTGCGGGCACCGATCGAGCCGATCCGCGTCCCACGACCTGCCGGCGCTGCAAGCCACTGAACCACGCTCCCTGCCCCCTTTCGTCCTTCATCGCCATGAGCTTCACCGCCACCCTCAGAAAACGCTGGCACGATGCCGACTCGATGCTGTGCGTCGGTCTCGACCCCGATCCCCGACGCATCCCCGCCCATCTCGGCACCGGTCATGCCGCCCTGGGCCGCTTCTGCCGCGCCATCATCGAAGCCACCGCCGACCTGGTCTGCGCCTTCAAACCGCAGATCGCCTACTTCGCCGCGCTGGGCGCCGAAAGCCTGCTGGCCGAGCTGATCGAGGAAATCCACCAGCAGCACCCCGGCATCCCGGTCATTCTCGATGCCAAACGCGGCGACATCGGCAGCACCGCCCAGCAATACGGCATCGAAGCCTTCGACCGCTTCAAGGCCGACGCCCTGACGCTCAGCCCCTTCATGGGTTTCGACTCGATCGAGCCCTATTTTCAGTGGCAGGGGCGCGGTCTGATCCTGCTGTGCCGCACCAGCAACCCCGGCGGCAACGACCTGCAGGCGCTGCATGTCCGCCCCGAAACGCCCGCACCCAGCACCAGCAAGCGCGGCAGCACCGGCTTCATCAGCAGCGGTGGCAGCCTGCAGACGGCGGACGAGACTTCCACGCCGAACCTGCGCCTCTACGAGCATCTGGCACAACTGGCAGCCGGCCCCTGGAACCAGAACGGTGAGCTGGGCCTGGTGGTGGGCGCCACCTTCCCCGATGAACTGGCCCGCGTGCGGCAGCTCGCGCCCCGTCTCCCGCTGCTCGTGCCCGGTGTCGGCGCCCAGGGTGGCGATGTCGATGCCACGGTCCGCGCCGGCCTCGATGCAGACGGCTACGGACTGATCATCAACTCCTCGCGCGCCATCCTCTATGCCTCGGAAGGCCCGGACTTTGCCGCGGCCGCCCGCACGGTCGCCCAGCAGACCCGCGGCGCCATCCGCGTCGCCCAGCACAAGGCTCGGCAGTAACAAGGTTTACCAATCCGGGCAGCGGTCGGGCCCGGCAACTCCCCTCTCATACCAAGGCAGCTACCCACACATACCAAAACTATGTATAATGGCGTCTGTTGCCTTGCAGCAGATGTGGAGATGTAGCTCAGCTGGTTAGAGCGCACGACTCATAATCGTGAGGTCGGTGGTTCAAGTCCACCCTTCTCTACCATCCCTCTCCTGCAGGCATTTTCAGTTTCTGCCGCCTCTGGCAGCACCGGCTTCCGGCAGGAAGCTTTCGGTGTGTAGTTCCCCATTCCCCCTCCCCTGCATCCCGCTGTCCCCTGACCCCGACGCGCTGTGCCCGGTTCTCGCGGCATCGTCTCGGCGCGTCCGCCCTGTACGCATCGATCGACACGCGCCGATCGGCTATATTTCAGGATTCCGTGGAGATCGGCCATCCGCTTTTGCCTGCAGAGCCCTCGTCCCGGCGCTCCCCGGACATGCGCCGCCACGGTCGTGAATAGCGCTTCGTGCTGATTGCCGCGAAAGCCCCACCAGATCCACTGTCCCTCGAACACGCTCCCACGATGGCATCCCCGAGCACCTCTGCGCCGACCGGGCCAGCCCCCGCCGAACCCTCCATCCTGAAGCTGTCGATCCCGGTCGCAATGGGCTACATTCCGCTGGGTATGGCCTTCGGCTTTCTGCTGACGCAGGCCGGTGCCGCCTGGTGGCTGGCCCCGCTGATGAGCCTGTTCGTCTACGCCGGCGCCGCTCAGTTCATGGTGGTGCCGATGCTGGCCGCCGGCCAGACCCTGGCAGCCATCGCCATCGCCACCCTGGTCGTCAATCTGCGTCACATCTTCTATGGCCTGTCGGTGCTCGACCGCCTGCCCGACAACCTCTGGGCACGCACCTACCTCGCCTGGGCGCTGACCGACGAGAGCTATTCGCTGATCACCACCCTGCCGGCTCAGGCCAGGCCCGGACAGGTCGTCGGCGTCGCCATGCTGAACCACGGCTGGTGGATTCTGGGCAGCACGCTGGGCGCGCTGATCGGCAGCAACCTGTCGCCTGCGCTGCAAGGCTTCGACTTCAGCCTGGCCGCGCTCTTTGCCATCCTCGTGCTGGCCCAATGGCGCAGCCATCACCAGCTGGCACCGCTGCTCACCGCAGTGCTCAGCTACATCGCCGCCTGGCTGATCATGCCCTCGCAAGCGCTGCTGATCGCCATCGCGCTGTCGGTGCTGGTCTGCATCCTGCTGTCGATGCGGGCCAACCGGAGCACACCTGCCGCGACAGGCTCCTCCGCCAGCCCGGCCGCCACCAGCGCCCCGAAAGACGCTCAGCAGCAGGCTTCGACATGATCAGCACCCAGGACGCCCTCTACGCCACCCTCGTCATGGCCGCCATCACCTTCGGTCTGCGCGCCCTGCCCTTCGTGGCAGCCGGTTTCCTGCGCCGGCACCACATCATCCGCGAACTCGGCCGCTTTCTGCCCGCCGCCATTCTGGCGCTGCTGCTGATCCACACCCTGCTCGGCTTCGTCCAGCAGGATTGGTCCACCGTCGGCCCCTGGCCCACCGCCATCGCCATCGGCGGCACCATCGGCCTGCACCTGCTGTTCAGAAATGCGCTGCTCAGCATCTTCGGCGGCACTGGCCTGTACGTGCTGCTGCGCAACGCCGAGCTGCTGCTGGGCTGAGACCTCCCCCGCCCCGACACAGCCCCAGAGGTTCTCCCGGCAGGCTCCCCGTCTGCCGTCTGCCGTCTGCCGTCTGCCGCCTGCCGCCTGTCGCCTGCCGCCTTCAGCCGCAGGCAGCCACGAAACGCTGCATCAAGCCGCGGGCCTCGGGCGTATCCTGCACACCGTCGATCAACTGTTGCGGATCGATCCCCCGGTCACGCAGCATCTGCTCCCTGCGCTGCACGCAAGCGGTGGTAATGCTCGGGATGAACTCGGGATGGAACTGGGTCGAGATCGCCCGTGGCCCGTAGCGCAGGATCTGACAGGCATCCTGGGCCGAACGCGCCAGCACCTGCGCCCCCGGCGGCGGCTCCAGCACCGACTGCATGTGCGTCAGATGCGCCGGAAAGCGCGCAGGCAGCACACCCACCAGCGGGTCATCGGCCGCCTGCGGCAGCAGCTCCACATCCAGACAGCCGACCTCGACGCCTTCGGGGTGGTAATCGACCTTGCCGCCCAGCGCATCGGCCATCAGCTGGTGCCCATAGCAGACACCAAACAGCGGCATCCCGATCGCCATCGCCTGGCGGACCCATTCCGCCGTGGCCTCGCTCCAGTCGAGCCGGTCCGTCACCATCGCCCACGAGCCGGTGATGATCGCCGCCCGGTGCCGCCCTGGGGGTGGCAGCGCCTCACCCTCGAACACCCGAACCACCTCCATCCCCTGCCCCAGCTCACCCAGCGCACGGGCGAACCACTGCGACAGATCGCCCTCGCGTGCACGCATGTCATCAGGTGGCGAACCAACCTGGATCAGCAGCACGGTATCGGCCGGAGCAGATGAAACAGAAGCAACAGATGAAGCAGACGAAGTGGGCGAAGCAGCCGAAGGGGCCGAAGCAGATGAAATGGATGACATGAGCGAAACTCCCCGAGCAGACCCCGCGCAGACGGGTAGCTGCTTTGCTGAAAGCACCGGCCTGCCGGCCGCAGACACGGACGCGACACGGCACGGCACGACACGACACGACACGACACAGCATGGCATGGCATGGCATGGCATGGCATTCACTTTATCGCATCGCAGCGCCAAGCCCCAAACGAGGGTGGTGTCCATGCCGACCGCCGCGGGAGTGTTTGAAATTCCAGGAGTGTCCGAAATTCTGTGTGAGAGGGATGGAGACCCTTTCCGAGCCCCCTCGTCCTCACGGGTCTCCTTCCTCACCCCCAGCAATCACCGCAGCCCTCCCAAAAGCGAGTCGGCGCTACGGCCATGTCATCGGTCCGTCATCTCATGGCCGCATAATGGGCTTGGCGCGCGTGACTCGCTTGTTCGTCCCCGCGCTGCCCCAGAACCGTGTGCAGGCAAGACACCACATGCCGACAAAGCTGGCTTGTCAGGCGTGGCAGCGTTGCCAGCGCATTCTTCGATCCCTGATTCGAGCCATCCCGACAACATGAGCATGAATTTCTCGAGCGCCTCCAAACTGAATCTGGTCATCGCCGCAGCAGCCCTGGGTCTGTCGGCCTGCAGCAGCACCGACGTGGCCTCCCGGTATCCCACCCTCGATGGCAGCAAGCCTCTCGTCGTCGGCCACCGGGGCGCCAGCGGCTACCTGCCCGACCATACGCTGGCCAGCTATCAGCGCGCCATCGAACTGGGGGCGGATTTCGTCGAACCGGATCTGGTGGCCACCAAGGACGGCGCGCTGATCGCACGGCACGAACCCAACATCACCAACACCACCGATGTCGGAACCCGCCCCGAATTTGCCGACCGCAAGCGCACGATGAACGTCGATGGCGTCGAGGAGGAAGGCTGGTTCGCCAGCGATTTCACCCTGGCCGAAATCAAGACGCTGCGCGCCGTGCAACCGCTGGCCGAACGCGATCAGAGCCACAACGGCCAGTATCAGATTCCCACGCTCGAAGAAGTGATCGCGCTCGCCCAGGCCCAGAGCAAAGCCACCGGGCGCAGCATCGGCATCTATCCCGAAACCAAGCACCCCACCTATCACAGCAAGCTGAACCTGCCTCTCGAAGACCGGCTGCTGGACATCCTGGCTCGGAACGGCTACACCGCCAAGGATTCTCCGGTCATCATCCAGTCCTTCGAGACCAGCAACCTCAAGTATCTGCGTGGCAAGACCCAGGTCCGGCTGGTGCAGCTGATCGATGGCAGCGACCAGAACGCCGATGGCAGCATCGACCAGAGCCTTCCCAACGGCCAGCCCTATGACCTGACCCAAAGCGGCGACAAACGGACTTTTCAGGATCTGCTGAGCCCGGCCGGACTGGCTGAAATCAAGACCTATGCCGACGGCATCGGCCCGTGGAAAGCCTATCTGATCCCCTCGAAACTGACGCTGGGCAGCGATGGCAAACCCGTCGATCTGAACCAGGACGGCAAGATCGACGAACGCGACCGCAGCCTGCTGCCCGCCACCTCGGTGGTGAGCGATGCCCACAAGGCCGGCCTGTTCGTGCATCCCTACACCTTCCGCAACGAAGCCCGCCGCCTCGTCTCCGACGACCAGGGCAATCCGCTCAAGGAATACCAGCGCTTCTACACGCTGGGCGTCGATGGCCTGTTCAGCGATTTTCCTGACACCGCGATCGAAGCACGCGACGGCAAGCGCTGAAGCGCCAGGCAGCAGGCGCTAAGGCCGTCGCCCCGCCACCGCAGCCAGCAGTCGCTGCACATCCGTCAGCGAATCGACGATCCGGTGCCCCAGCGCCCGGACCGTCTCATCCGGCGTCAACAGATCCGGAATCTGGATCGGCGTCATGCCCGCGGCCAGCGCCGCCCGCACACCGGTCGGCGAATCCTCCAGCACCAGACAGTGTGCCGGCACCACGCCCAGACGCTCCGCCGCGCGCAGGTAGGTATCGGGCGCGGGCTTCGGCCGCGCCACGTCACTGCTGCTGACCACCACCTCGAAATAATCCAGCAGCCCCGTCACCGCCAGCTTCTGACTGGCCAGCGGCTGCCGCGTGGTCGTGCCCACCGCCCGGGAAATGCCCTGCGCCACCAGCCAGTCCAGCAGACCCAGCACACCCGGCCGATGCGGAATCCCCGCCCGGGCACGTTCGGCATAGCGCTGCTTGCCCACATCCAGCAACTGCCGTGCCCTTTGCTCGCCGATCAGCTCGGTCAGCATCGCCCAACAGACCGGATCGCTCTTGCCCACCATCCGCAGCCAGATATCACCGGGAAGCTCGGCCCGCATTTCTTCGGCAACCGCCTGAAAACACGCCGCGATCACCCGCTCACTGTCCAGCAGCAAACCATCCATATCGAAGATCACCGCTGCCGGCATCGCGGACAACGCTTCCGCTGCCACGATCCCATCACGCCCATGCACAGCGTTCTGACCCTCACTCGCATCGCGCTCAGATCTCATCGGCACTCCTTGAATTGGCCTGCTTCACCAGAAAAATCAGATCCTCGGCACTGTCCAACCCCAGACGATCCAGGGCAGTCTGCGTATCGATGCGGCCCAGCGAAAAGGCAAGCAAGGTCGAATAATTGGCATTACGACACTGGCTGGCGCTCTCATAACTTTCGACCAGATGCCGGAGTTGCGCATTGAGCAGCGCACTGACTGACGTATTCTGCTTCGCAGCAATGACCTTTACCCGCTCAAGCAGAGCACGGTCAAACGACGCTGTGAATTTGGTGGTTTCTGACATGGACGTTGGCTCCCTTCACCCAGCGCCGACAGGCGGCACATCGTGAACCCTACCACGTATCCATCCGCCAAGAGCGGATGCCTGCCGTCCCCCACATCTCCCTGTAACTGACCTCAAACAGAATCCATCGATCAACAGAGATCAACAGAAGGCAATGCTGCCACCTCATCTCTCCCCATACACAGCGCTCTGAGCATCATCCGCGTCGTGCTCAAAGGTCATTCACCACCACGATCTTGCCCGCCGCCCGGTTGCTCTCCATCAGCGCATGGGCCTTGGCGATGTCCTTCAGTGCAAACACCGTCGGGGGCTCGATGCCGATCCTGTTCTCCTCGATGAACGAAAACATGGCGGCAATGGAGGCCGCATTCACCGCATCGCTGTGAAAGGCACTGAGATAACGCCCGGTTGGAATGTCCTCGATCGGCTCGAAGCGATCGAGCACCCAATCGCCCAGAATGCCGGTAAAACACACAACGCCCCCCAAGCGCAGACAACGCAAGGAATCGCGCAGCGTGGCCGCCCCAACCAGCTCCAGAATCTTGTCGACGGACGCGCCCAGAGCATCCTCGATCCGGCCATCGTCGATCACCGCCCGGGCACCCAGCGACTCGATCCGTGCTGCATGTGCCGGATTGCGGGTGGAGCCGATCACGCTGGCGCCCATCTGCCGGGCCAGCCGAATGGCCGCCAACCCGCAGGCACTGCTGGCGCCACGCACCAGCAGTGTTTCACCCGCTTGCAGTCGCAGGCATTGGGTCAGCGATCCCCAGGCGGTGTACCAGGTTTCGGGAATCGCAGCGAGCGTCGGCCAGTCCAGACGACTGTCCACCGGATAGACCTGCGCAGCCGGAATCAGCGCATACTCCGCATAGCTGCCATCGAACTGGCGACCCATGCCCCGCATCAGGCTGACCACCCGCTGCCCTCGGTGCAGACCACTGTCGGCCGGGTCTTCGACCTCTCCCACACATTCGATGCCGATGATGCGAGGAAAAGGTACGCTGGGAGAGTATCCCTGCCGGGTGTAGATTTCTGCGCGATTGATGCCGAAGGCTCGCACCTTGACCAGCACCCAGCCCGGTCGCGCCTCCGGTCGGGGCACCTCGCTGACCCGCATCTCCTCCGCCGTACAGGGTTGATGAATGACGACAGCTTTCATCGCATCGGCCTCTCTGCCCGCATCCAGAAACGGCTCACTCTACACCCGCACCACAGCCCACAGCTCCCCATAGCCAATCCCGAACGAAGGCCATTGCCCGGAATCCGGCATCGCAGCAGCAGCGGCCACCTGCTGCCCGGCGCGCGGCAAAGGCGGCGTCGCTGATGGTGTTGGTACTGGCGTTGCTGATGCTGATGACAGTGTTGATGTTGGTGTTGCCGCAGCC
>JBHADS010000121.1:0-2848 GCA_041855185.1 Lautropia sp.
GCGTGGCCAGTCCCTGTTCTTTCTTGGAGGTCATTGTTCTGCCTTGTTCTGTTTGAGCCGTGCCCGGGCACTACGGACGGCTGTAGGGCACAGCGAAGCAGCACAGGGGAGCGGCAAGGAAAGCAGACCACCGGGCGGCATCCGCCCAGTGGCCGATGCTGCACTGTAGCACCATTCGGCGCAGGGCCGATACGCGCCGCTTCCATCGATATGCACAGGGTGCAGGCAGGCGGCGGCTGCCACCGCCCCCGGGCGCAGCAAGGTTCAGTCGCCGCGCCTGTCGCCCGCCTCCCGGAAGCGCTGCAGGCGTCTGGCATCCAGCACCTGGCTCGCCATGCCGATCGGCACCCGCTGTGCCGCGACCGCACGTTTCGGGTCTGCCTGTGCGCCCTGCTGCAGACGCTGCAACAGCCGCACCAGCGCCTCGGGCGAACTGCCGTGCCCCCGCATCACGACGATGGCCGCTTCGTCCGCCAGCCGTTCATCCTGCTGCGAATAGCCCTGTTGCAGCACCGTCTGCGCCCCCATCTCGGCGATGCGCTCCCTACCCTGGCCGGTGAGCATCGCCCAGAGCGAGGGGCGCATCGCCGACAGCAGCAGCGAGCGCTCGGCGTGATGCCAGCGCAGATGGACCAGCTCACGGGCCAGCACGCCGAGCATCACGACCCTGGCCTCGGCGGGCTCGGCCTCGGCCAGCGCCAGCAGCTCGTCGCTGATCAGCACGATGCCCGAGGGCAAGGCCAGCGCGTTGGCGCCGAGCAGATCCCCGCCCTGCACGAACTCGATCCGATAATCCGTCCGCTCCAGAGCCGGCACGGCCTGGATGCCCTCTTCCAGCTGGCTGCGCCAGTGCGCCTGGGTTGCGGCGTCCAGACGCGAGGGTTGCAACCCCTGCTGGCGCAGCACGGCCAGCGCCCCCTCGCCGATCGACTGGCTGAGCGTGGCTGGCATCACCTGGGCCAAGGCGTTGCCCACCAGCGGTTTGCCATACAGGCCGACCAGGACCAGCAACGTGGCCGGCACAGCCATCATCACCAGCGCCACCGCCCAGTGCAGCCGGGGGCGCGGTATGGCCGGCGCGGCCGGAAGCCCGGCTGCCAGCCCCGGGGCGGCCTCACCGGCGGGCAGACCGCCATCCACCGCATAGACCGGCATCATGCGCAGCGATTCGCGCTTCAGCCGCTCCATCCGGACGACGGCAAAGGGGTGATAGAGCCCGCAGCTCAGCACGGTCAGCACGTCACAGAAGAAACCGGTGGCCATCAGGCGGCCGGCCGGCAGATGGCTCTCGACGACACCGCCGGGCAGGCTCAGGGTCCGCCAGGCCTGATTCCAGACCCGCGCCATGAAATAGCGCCAGCCCATCAGCACGATCAGGCTGGCCAGCCCGGTCAGCGCCACCACCACGGCGGCCCGACAGGCCACGCAGATATCCAGATCCTGGGTGGACGCGCCGTCCATCCGCAGGCCGCCCAGCAACGTATCGGCGGCCGGCGCCAACGAGACCAGCGTCTGCAGGGTGCCGGGCGGCTCGATGCTGAGGGTGGCCAGCAGCAGCGGCCAGTTGGCATAGAGCAGCCCGATCACCAGGAAGGGCACCGGCAGCACCAGCAGCACGGCCACGGCGGCGGCCCGCAGCAGCGGCAGAAAGCGCAGTCCGGAACGGAAGGCGTAGACCGGATGGACGATGTGCCGCAGCCCATAGCGCAGCGCGTGGTAGAACCAGCCCGACAGCGCCAGCACGATGCTGAGCGCCACGCACCAGAACAGCAGCGTACGCACCGATTCGGACAGCGCATCGCCGACCGAGAACCAGCTCAGGCCGGCAATGCCGGCCCCGCCGGAATCGAGCACGAAGGCGCCCGCCATCAGCGCCATCGGCAGCAGCGACAGGCCCATCAGCGCCCAAGTCCGGCAGGCGCCCCACCAGGAACCATCGAAACGGATCTGACCGCCCTGCCAATAGAGCTGTCCGATGCGCCCGCGCCAGCCCGTCAGCAGCCACCACGGACCGGAAAGGCTGAAGCACAGCACCATCAGCGGCCAGCCGAGCAGGCCGTAGTTATGGGTCCAGCGCCACAGCACGAACAGCGCCACCGCCAGCAGCAGCTGCTGCCAGATTCTGGGCCAACTGCCGAGCGCCGTAATCAGCCGGGCATCCCCCAGCGGCACCTCGCCCACCCAGGTGTTGGCGTTCAGAAACTGCCAGCGACGGCGGCGCAACCAGGGCCAGTACAGCCCCAGCGTCAGCGCCATGCACAGCATGTCGCCGACCCAGATCCGGAAATAATCCCAGCCCCGGCCGGTGAAGCGGATGGGGACACCACCGGGAGGAAGCGGATTCCGACTGCCCACGCGCGGGGTCGTCACGGCACGGCCCTTCGGTTCAGGCGCCCGGAATCGGCGCGGCACGCGCGCCGCCCACCTGCAGCACCTGCCAGTAGATCCGGCACAGCGCCTCGATCTGCGTAGCCAGCTTCACGGCCGCCATCGGCGATTCGCCCACGGTCAGCAGCCCGTAGTGCGCCACCAGACAGGCGCGTCCATCACCCAGCGCCGCCAGGATCATGCCCAGCGGCGATTGCCCATCCTCCGCCTCGATCGCATCCGGTAGCGAACCGGCGCTCATCGCGGCATAGAAACCGGCAGGGCAGCAGTCGATCCGGTTGCGCCCGGCCAGCGCCACCATCGGATGAAAGAAAGGGATACCCTCGTACTGGACCTCGCGGGTGCAGGCCAGCGTCGCCGCATAGGGCGAGGCCACCATCACCACCGAGTCGACATCGGGGCAGCTGCGCAGCAGCGCCCCGTGCATGCCGGCCAGTTCGTTGCCATCGAGCGGATGCCA
>JBHADS010000122.1:0-3990 GCA_041855185.1 Lautropia sp.
CGGATCTGCCGGGCGTTGTCGGTGGTGTCGGGGGCGGCGGGCGCGCGGGGGGGCGGGCCGGCGGGGCTGGTGCGCGGCTGAGCCGGCAGGCCGCTTTCCGGCAGCGGCACCGGGGTGGCATGTGGGGTCGGCGGCCCGACGGGCTCGCTCTCCTCCAGTGCGGTGGCTTTGGCACTGCCAGCGCGGTTTTCGCTATCCGGGGCGGCGGTTGCACCCGGCGCTTCTGCCGTCTGCTGTGACTGCGCCGTGGCGTCCTGGGGCTGCTGCGCCGGGGTTGGCTGCTGTGCTTCGCTGCGCAGGCGATAGACGGCTTCGGTCGCAATCCGCTTCAGCGATTGGAGTGCCTCCGGTGCGTCGGCGCTGTCCTGTGCCTGCACGGCGCAGCTCAGCAGCAGGCCGCCCAGCAGCGCGGCGAACCCGGGCGAGGGGACAGGCAGCCTGGCCGGCGCGCGTCGCGGCGACGGGGGCCGCGCCGGGGAGGGGAGAGTGAGCGATACGGTCGGTTTCACGGGGAAGCTCTTGTCGATGCGGGGTCAGGGGCGCGGGGCGCTCGGGGCGGTTGCGGGCGTGGTGGCGCTCCTGGGCGCCGCAGCCTGGGTGCCGGGGGCCGGAGTCGAGCGGGCCGCCGTGCCGCGGCTGCGGGTCTTGTACCACTGCAGCAGGTAGGCCAGTGCCGTCATGATCAGCAGGCCGCCAAAGACCACGACGAGCTGCATGGACAGGCCGCGGCCGAACTGGACCAGCACGAAGTGCGCCAGGAAGGACAGCGAGATGCCGAGGCAGAAGATGTGCAGCGAATGCTGACCGCAGAGGATGACGGGTCTGGCGATGCGCCAGGACAGAATCGGCGAGTCGGGCTTGATGAAGTGCGCGACGAAATAGGCCGTGGCCAGGAAGTGCAGCAGCCTCAGAATGGCGAAATTGGTCTTGTCGATCATCGGATAGAGCCAGCTGCCGATGAAGGGCTCGATCGTCTGGTAGAGCGACGGGATCTTCCACGAAATGGCGACGGTGAAGCTGAAGGCCAGGTCGAGCAGCGCGAGCACCACCAGCCAGGGCCGCCATTTCAGCCAGTCCGAGGGATGGTTGCGCAGGGTGGCGCAGAGGACGCCGATGACGAACACCAGCTGCCAGCCCAGCGGGTTGAAGTACCAGGTCGACCCGTCCTCGTATTCGGGGAAGGCCCATTGGTAGCGCTGCACGCCCAGCCAGAGCGCGATCGACAGCAGCAGCGTGGCCACGCGCGAGACGCGGGCGAGCAGCAGCACCAGCGGCAGACCGGCCAGCAGCGCGATGTAGAGCGGCAGCACGTCGAGGTTGACGGGCCGGTAGCGCAGGATCAGTGCATCCAGCACCGATTGCATCGGGTCGCCCAGGAAGGCCGCCACGTTCAGCTCGTCGAGGAAGGCGGCGTTGCCGAAGTGGTTGGCAACCCAGAAGATCTGCCCGATGAAGAACATGAACAGCAGGATGTGGGCCGCATAGAGCTGCCAGACCCGTTTGGCGACCTGCATCGTCATGTAGAGCGGGCCGTTCTTCTGGAGCGCCGCGCCGTAGACCATCGCTGCCGTGTAGCCCGAGATGAAGACGAAGATCTCGGTGGCGTCGCTGAGACCGAAGTTGCGGAAGGTCAGATTGCCGATGTAGCTGGAGGGGATGTGGTCGATGAAGATGAACCACAGCGCCAGACCGCGGAAGAAATCCAGACGCAGATCACGGCCACCACCCGTCTTGATGGCCGAGGGCGCAGGCGTGGCAGCAGCGGAAACAGTGTCAGCTTGGCTCATGGCAGGAAGGGTTCGTCAATGTGCGGGTCGGCCATGCCGTCCGGCGAGCTTGCGCCGCAGCAGAAAAGGTCAGGTCTGGCGTGACCGGATTCCGGCACGAGGCTGCCGTCATTCTAGAGCCTGTCATGCCGTTGCGCGGGCGGGCGGAAATTTCGCACGGACTCTGTCGCCGGCATGCCTACCGGGGGCTCCTGCTTTACCCAACTTTACACCGCCTTCATCCACGCTTGAAACAGCGGCCTCAGAATGCACTCCATCGGGCCTGGGAACAGATGAAAACGGCCCGCCCTCAACAGGAATGACAGGAGTTTTTCCATGAAAATCAAGACTTTGGTTGCTTCGGTGGTTCTGGGTATGGCCAGCATGTCGGCAATCGCCGCCCCCAACCATCTGTTTGGACTCAGCCCCTTCGGCGCCCATCCGGGCATGGGGGGCAAGCCACCGATGGAGCGTCCGGCCAAGGATGCGAAAGCGGGTGGCCAGCAGGATCAGGCTGCGCGTGCCGCCGATGAGAAGGCCGCTGCCGAAAGCCGTGCCAAGTGGGCCGAGCAGGACATGGAGCGTCGCATCGAGCGCACCGTGCGTGCCATCGACGGCACCCCCGAGCAGGCGCAGAAGATTGGCGCCATCGTGAAGTCGGCCTTTGCCGATCTGCGCCCGCTGCATGAGCAACTGTTCAAGCTGGATCAGCGCGCAACCGAGTTGTTCAAGGCCGAGACCATCGACGCCACGGCCTTCGGCGAGCTGCGCACCGAACGCCTGAAGCTGATGGACAGCATCTCGGCGCGTTCGCAGGCTGCCTATCTGGAAATTGCCGCGCTGCTGACGCCGGCCCAGCGCCAGAAGCTGGCCGAGCGGCCGATGCATCCGCGTCACGGCAAGGAAATGCGCGGTGAGCGGGGCGGTGAGCGTGGAGAACGCGGCGACCGTGACGGCGGCAAGCACCACGAGCGCGGCGCTCGGGATGACTCGCCTCGCCGTGACCAGAGCGGCAGCCAGTCCTGAGGCGACTGTCGCCCGGGTTGGCGCCAAGGGCCGGCTGGTGTTCAATGCGATGATCGGTAGGAGAAAAGGATGCAGACCGACATTCTGTTGATCGACGATGACCGCCGGCTGGCCGAGATGGTGGTGCGTTACCTGGGGCAGGCGGGCTTCAGCGTCGCCCACGAGGGCACCGGCCAGCAGGGGCTGGAGAGCCTCGGGAAGCGGGTGCCCGGCCTGGTGCTGCTCGATCTGATGCTGCCGGATGCCGACGGCCTGGATCTGTGCCGTCAGATCCGGCAGATGCCGGGTGCGGCTGCCACGGTGCCCGTGCTGATGCTGACGGCCCGCGGTGAAACCATGGACCGGATCGTCGGTCTCGAAGTCGGGGCCGACGACTATCTGCCCAAACCCTTCGAGCCGCGCGAGCTGCTGGCCCGGGTTCGGGCCTTGCTGCGTCGGGCGGCTCAGGCGCCAGCGGCTTCGCCGATGTTGATGCGCACCCCGCCCAGTGAGGTGCTGGTGGTCGACGATCTGGAGATCGACATCAGTGCGCGCGAGGTGCGGGTGGGCGGCGAAAGACGCAGTCTGACCGGCTACCAGTTCGATCTGCTGCTGGCGCTGGCCCGCCACGCGGGCCGGGTGATGTCGCGCGAGCGTCTGATGGATCTGGTCAAGGGCGAGCAGCTCGAAGCCTTCGACCGTTCGATCGATGTCCATGTCGGCAAGATCCGGCAGGCGATCGAGGCCGACCCCCGTCAGCCCGAGCGCCTGCTCACGGTGCGCGGCGCCGGCTATGTGCTGACCAAACGGCGGGAAGTCTAGCGCGGCGCCCCGGGCATGAGCAGGTGGCCCGCTCCTTCTGGCAGCGCCGGCCAGGCTGCTGTGGGCGGGCGCTCTGCACCGCCATATCCCAGGCGTCATCTGGCTGGCGATCAAGGATAGGGTGTGCCTATCAAGGACTTGGCGTGGCTATCAAGGATCTGGCATGGCTATCAAGGGCATGAAGCGTGCTCGTCTCATGATTCTGAATATTGAATTCTGCATGCAGAGGCTCGGCTCAAGCCCCTGCGCTGTCGTTGAAACCTTGTGAGGACAGGAGTTCCGATCGATGCGTCGTCTGTCGCTGACCATTTTTCTGTCGCTGCTGGCCAGCCTGACGCTGATCGCGATCGCCGTGACGGTGGCCTGGCGCTGGAACATCAGCTCGCGCGCCGAGCAG
>JBHADS010000123.1:0-20899 GCA_041855185.1 Lautropia sp.
GGCAAAGGCGGGATCATCGCGGGCCTGCATGTGGCCGATGCCAGCGTGATGCCCACCATCACCAGCGGCAACACCAACAGCCCGACGCTGATGATCGCCGAGAAGGCGGCTGCCTGGATCAGTCAGGCGCGCTGATCAGCCTGTCGACAGCGCGCCAGCCCATCACCTGTCAGGATTTCAGCGCCTCGGCAATCGCCTTGCCCATCCCGGTCGTATCGGCCGTACCGCCGAGATCCGGAGTGCGCGGACCGTTTGCAAGCACCTGCTCGATGGCGGCCAGCAAAGCCTGTCCCGCCTTCAGGCAGGAATCGTCCTTCTCGCCAAGGAATTCCAGCATCATCGCTGCCGACCAGATCATGCCGACCGGATTGGCAATATTCCTGCCATAAATATCAGGCGCCGAACCATGTACCGGCTCGAATAGCGACGGAAAGCGTCGTTCCGGATTCAGATTGGCCGACGGTGCGATGCCGATCGTTCCCGCGCAGGCCGGCCCCAGATCCGACAGAATGTCGCCGAACAGATTCGAGGCCACCACCACATCGAAGCGCTCCGGCGACAGCACGAAGCGCGCCGTCAGAATATCGATGTGATACTTGTCCCAGCGCACCTCCGGATAGTTGGCTGCCATCGCTTCCAGCCGCTCGTCCCAATAGGGCATGCTGATGGCGATGCCATTCGACTTCGTGGCCGAAGTCAGATGCCGCTT
Organism: Lautropia sp.; assembly: GCA_041855185.1. Taxonomy (GTDB): domain Bacteria; phylum Pseudomonadota; class Gammaproteobacteria; order Burkholderiales; family Burkholderiaceae_E; genus Lautropia. The sequence continues at coordinate 710 of JBHADS010000123.1, forward strand.
CGGGCGGCGATTGGCCAGCCGGAAAGCATAATCCAGCACCCGGTCGGTGCCATGCCGCGAAAAAACCGACTCCTGGATAACCACCTCGCGCTCGGTTCCCCCGTAAATGCGGCCCCCCAGATTGGTGTACTCCCCCTCGGTGTTCTCGCGCACCACCCAGAAATCGATGTCTCCCGGCTTCTTGTTCGCCAGCGGGCAGGGCACACCCGGCATCAGCCGAACCGGCCGCAGATTGATGTACTGATCGAACTCCCGCCGAAAGCGCAGCAGCGACCCCCACAGTGAGATGTGATCCGGCACCACCTCCGGCCAGCCCACCGCCCCGAACAGAATCGCATCGAAACCCCGCAGCCGCTCGAACCAGTCGGCCGGCAGCATGTCGCCATGCTGTTGCCAGTATTCCGTACAGGCCCAGTCGAAATGCTCATACACCAGCGCCAGCCCAAAGCGCTCGCCCAGCACCTGCAGCGCCCGCAGCGCCTCGGGCATCACTTCCTTGCCGATTCCGTCGCCGGGAATCACGGCGATTCTATGGGTCATCATGAATTCCTTGCGGTCTTGAAGTTGTGAAACAGGGGATGAATGGTCGTTTTCACCCGATGAAGTGTCCCATATGTCATGAGAACTTGTTTGACAATTCTTGCTAATAGACGTGGCGGTTCAAACTGAACTGCGTTGATGATCGGCTGAATTTCAGGCCAACGCTGGAGCCGGTAGCTGGGTGAGTTGTGAGTCAGTCAACCGAGGCTCGTTCAGTCAATACTGCCAGCCGGAGGAGACACGGTTTGCATGCCTGACGGTCGCATGATGAAATTCCATGTGGCTAGGAGATAGAGCCGCCAACGGATTGTGTGCGGAGACGGAAAGTGGTGTGCACTGCTCTTTCCTGAGGCAGGTTTCAGCCATAGAAGTTGGGTGCCGTCCAGTGTCAGGTGCTTAATGAATACTTGGCTGTTTTATTTTTGCAACAGTCATCGTTCTAGATCTTTGGTGCATCGTTTCCATTCTTCTTGAAGTCAGTCGCTCATGCAGCTCACGCAAGCCCCCGCCCCAGGTTCACGCGCCCTGATAAGAGATGAGGAATGGCTGATTCAGCACGCTGACCCTTGTGAACAGGGGGGCTGGCAGCTCTCGTGTATTGGTGTTTCCGAGACGGTACGCAAGCAGCATGCCTTGTTCCTCAGTGCACTGGAGAGCGTCACACTGATCGATCCCGCCAAGACGCGGCTTGTCTTCGATCGATCACCTTCCTTTATGGATGCGCGCTTGGCCATCGAGGCGCGTTTACGCCAGTCTGCGGTGCAGGGAGATGCCTTGGCTTTGGGGCATCGAGGGGTGATGGATGTCATGCCCTTCCAGTTGCTGCCCACTCAGCGGGTGCTGCAGCAGTTGCGGCCAAGGCTGCTGATCGCCGATACCGTGGGTCTGGGTAAAACGCTGGAGGCCGGGATCCTCAGCGCGGAGCTGATACGTCGGGGGCGCGTTCGCCGCATGCTGGTGGTCACGACCAAAAGTATGATGCGACAGTTTCAGGAGGAGTTCTGGAACCGGTTTACCGTTGCCCTGACGCGCCTGGACTCGGCGGGCATTCAACGTATCCGAAGGGAAATTCCCACCAATCACAACCCTTTTAACTATTTTGATCGAAGCATCATCTCGGTAGATACCCTGAAGCGGGACAGTGAGTACCGGCATTATCTCGAAAAAGCCTGGTGGGATCTGATCATCATCGATGAAGCCCACAATGTTTCGTACAAGGGAAACCGCACCCAAAGCAATCGGTTGGCAAAACTGTTGGCACAGAGGTCAGATGCCCTGATTCTTCTGACAGCCACACCGCACAATGGCAAGAAGGAAAGCTTTGCCAGTCTGATGGATATGCTGGACCCGACGGCGATTCCGCCTGGAGCAGACTATTCCCGTTCACAGGTCGAGCACCTGTTCATTCGTCGTTTCAAGAATGATGTTCGGGATCAGATGAAAAAAGCCTTTCCGGAGCGCCGCGTCTACCAGTTGTACACGGAAGCCAGCGCGGTGGAGAACAAGGCGTTCTCGGTTCTTGCTGAACTCAAGAAGCAGGAGCGCCGCTTGGGCGCTTCTTCGGAAGGACAGGTTGGGGACGGCGCGATCTTGTTCAGCACGCTGCTTGAGAAGGCGCTGTTCTCGTCGCCGGAAGCGTGCCTGAAAACCCTGTCTGAGCGGATCAAGCGCCTGGAGAAGAAGGATGTCGACCATCCGGATCTGATGGGCTTGAGAAAACTGCACGAGCAGGTTGGTGCTATCGGCGCCGCTCAGTTCAGCAAGTTTCAGTATCTTGTCAAGTTGCTGAAGGGTCATAGCAGCAATGAGAAGGTCAAGGATGAAACCAAGCAGCTGTTCGATCCGACTGAGACAGCCGATGCACTTCCCAAGGATTGGAAGTGGGATGGAAAGGACGCCAATGATCGTCTGGTGATATTCACCGAGCGCATCGATACCCTGAGGTTTCTTGAGAAGCATCTCCCCGAGGCTCTGAAGCTGAAGTCTGATGCGGTAGCTGTGCTGCATGGCCAGATGGGTGACGAAGCCATTCAGGAAATCGTCGATGGCTTCGGACGAACCCACTCACCGTTCAGGCTGTTGATCGCATCGGATGTGGCTTCAGAAGGCCTTAACCTGCATCATCGTGCCCATCGCCTGATCCATTTTGACATTCCCTGGTCGCTGATGGTCTTTCAGCAGCGCAATGGCCGGGTCGATCGCTATGGCCAAAGCATGTCGCCCATGATTGGCTACCTCTATACCAAACCAGAGCAGGAGGCTATTCGTGGGGATATCCGCTATTTGGAGATCTTGATCGAAAAGGACGAGCAGGCGGCTCGCAACATTGGCGATCCTTCGGCTTTCATGGGCTTGTATGACGAAGAGGAAGAGGTAAAAAGAGTGGCGCTCGACATGCAGAGCGGCAAGCCAGCGGACGAGTTTGCTGCCGAGCTCGAGGACCAGAGCACGGATCTGCTGAGTGCATTGTTCGGCGTAAGCGAAGAAATCCCTGTCTCATCGCACTCCCCTAATCCTGAGGAAACGCCACCCGTGACGAAACCTGCCGATCGTTCGGACGGCACGCAGCATGTCTATGCTGATAACAGTTTTCCCGGGAACGGCAATGCGCATAGCATCGATTTGCCCAGCCTGTTTGGATCGGACTTTGAGTATGCTCAGGCTGGCTTGCAGCGGCTGCGCGAGTACGACGCCAAGCTTCAACGGGATGTCGAGTTCGATCAGTCGTCTCAGACGGTTCGGTTTCAGCCAGGGGCCGACTTGCAGCGCATTCTTGAGCGCGAGCTGGCCGACGAGATGTGGCCTGATAACAATACCTTCGTGCTGAGTGCTGATAGAAGACTGATCGATAAGGCCGTGGCGGATTCGCGCGATGGTGACAGTTGGCCTGCTCTTCAGTACCTGTGGCCACTGCACCCAGTGATGCAATGGCTGGACTACAAGTTGATGGCGGGTTTTGGGCGCCAACGGGCTCCTGTGATGCGGGTGGCGCAAGGCTTGAAAGCCGATGAAGCTATCGTTTTGGTGATGGCACAGATTCCCAACCGGAGGGGCCAGGCGATGGTTGTCGAATGGATCGGTATATGTCTGGACAATGCAGCATCTGTGACGAAAATTTTGGATCTGCAGGATTGCCTGCGGCGGGTAGGGCTGGAGGGGGCAAGCTATCAGCTCATTGCCAACGACCCGGATGCACCGATTCCTGATCTCTCGGTTTGGCAGAATGCTCTGCCTCGTGCGGTCAAAGCCGCCGAGCAGCATGTCAAAGTTCTCAAGCAGCGCTTTGATCAGACATACGCGCATCGCCTGGATCAGGAGTTGAAGAAGCTGGGCACGCAGATGAATCAGCATCAGCATCAATTGCAGCTCGAGTTGGAGAGGGGCGGGCTCGAACAGGTGCGCTTGTCCCGGCGAGAACGACGTGCGCACGAGATCGATCAGTTGTTCCAGCAGTACCGAGCCTGGGCACGGGAAACCCTGAAGCTGGATGATCGTCCACAGCTGAGCGTTGTGGCGGTGTTGGTGGCCTGAATCAGCTGGTCGATACAGGTATACGGAAAAGAAGCATGACATTCTCCATCAGTGGCTTGACCAACGCCAACGAGTTCTATAGCCAGCACTATCTGGACGACATCCTGTTCAAGGACCTGAAACCGTTGTTCGATCGTTGGAAGGAGGCGGGCGGTGCGAGCCCCTTGGTGCGTTTGCGCCAGGCGCGTGGCGCCAATGGCTATTTCCGGAATCGGGAACGCTTTCTGGCGGAAAAGCGTGGAGCAGAGCGGGGCGCGTTGCTGGATACCTTGGTAGAGCCCTTGTTGCAGGCATTGGGGTATGGCGTCCATCGCACATCCTTGATACTGGCAGACAGTGCCAAGGCGGGGGATTTGCCGGTTCTCGCGCTGTATCGTGATGCAAACGAACATCCAGTGCTGGCCATTGTCGCTGCACTGGCATTGCCCGGCGAGGAGGACGAGTCGCCACTGGCTTTGCCGGTGCGTTTGGCGAATGGAGGGAGCCTTTCTTCTTCTCTGGCTTCGCTGTCCTGGGAAGAGGTGCTGTCGACCCGTGTGTTTTCGGATGATGAACCGCCACGCTGGGTGCTGGTGGTGCACCACGAGCAGTGGTTGCTGATCGAGCGTAGCAAATGGGGCCGCAAGGCATTCCTGCGCTTCGACCTGCCCGAGCTGTTCGGGCCCAGGGACGACATGAATCTCCAGGCGCTGGCCGGGCTTGCGGGGAAACAATCCGTGTTGCCGGTGGATGGATCCCTGTCGCTGCTCGACAGCTTGGATGAAAGCTCCCACAAGCATGCGTTTGAGGTGTCGACCGATCTGAAATATGCGCTGCGGGAGTGTGTGGAGCTGATCGGCAATGAAGCCATCCGCTACAAGCGCGAGGTGCGCAAGGAAAAGGTCTTCGATCTGTCCGAGAAGGATCTGGCCGAGCAACTGAGCCGGGAATGCCTGCGCTATATGTATCGGCTGTTGTTCCTGTTCTATATCGAGGCACGTCCAGAGCTGGGCTATGCACCCATTCAGACCGAAAGCTATCTGAAGGGCTACAGCATCGAGCATCTGCGCGAGCTGGAGAGTGTTCCGCTGACGACCGATGAAGCCTTGAACGGCTTCTACTTTCATGAAAGCCTGCAGAAACTTTTTGATCTAATTTGGCAGGGCTTTCCCCATCTGGATGAACAGGGGCTTCAAGGACAGATACTGGAAGCCTCTTCCACATCAATCAACGGCTTCAGCATTGCACCCTTGCAGGGCCATCTTTTCGATCCAGACCAGACCCCATTTCTGGGCAGTATCAAACTGCGCAACAAGGTACTGCAACAGGTCATCGCCCTGATGTCGCTGTCTCGCTCGAAGGGCAGGAAGGGGCGTCGGGGGCGCATCAGCTACGCAACTTTGGGCATCAACCAGTTGGGGGCGGTGTACGAGGCGCTGCTGTCCTTTCGGGGATTCTTTGCCGAGCAGGATCTGTATGAGGTGAGACCCGATCCCAAGGCCGCAAAATCCAAAGACGCGCATCACGATGCCGATGATGAGGAAACATATGGAGAGGGGGGTACGGATGATGATGAGGATGGCACTCCTATGCAGTCGGCCCGACAGAAGCGCAAGGATGCCCTCCTGGATCCTCTGGCGCCTGCTTACTTCGTACCGGCCTCCCAGATCGGTCGCTACACCGAAGGCGAGCGCTTGTTTGGTGGAGAGCATCGCAAGCACGAACGCGGTAGTTTCATCTATCGGCTCACTGGTCGGGAACGCGAGCAATCGGCGAGCTACTACACCCCCGAGGTCTTGACCAGGGCTTTGGTGGAGCAGGCGCTTAAAGAAATCCTGTCGGGAAAAAGTTCCGACGAAATCCTGAATCTGACGGTATGCGAACCCGCGATGGGCAGCGCTGCCTTCTTGAACGAGGCCGTCAACCAGTTGGCTGAAGCCTATCTGCAGGCCAGAATGAAAGAGCTGGGTAGAGCCATCGACCATGACAGCTACGCAGCCGAGCGGCAGCGGGTCAAGATGTACATTGCCGACAACAATGTCTTTGGTGTGGACCTGAACCCTGTTGCGGTGGAGCTGGCGGAAGTTTCTCTATGGCTCAATGCCATCTTCGAGCGCAGCCATGTGCCCTGGTTCGGCTTGCAGTTGCTGTGTGGCAATTCGTTGGTCGGCGCTCGTCGTGAAGTGTTCAGCGTCGACCAGTTGTGCCCTCCGACGGGGAAGAAGAGAGCGGCCAAGAAGGCCAGCCAGAATGCTGAACCGGCGGATGAGATTGCTGCCGGAATCGATGCAGAGGCAACCGAAGAAACTCCAGAAGTAGCTCGACGGGATTGGCGAACGGCTGTTCCCCGAGCGTTGGGCTTCGAGCAAGAGCCGACAGCAACGGATGTCTTTCACTTCCTGTTGCCCGCCGTAGGCATGGGAAGCGTCACCGACAAGGTGGTGAAAGACCTGATGCCGAAGGCCGTGAAAACCTTTGCCGATTGGCGTCGCACGTTCACCGCGCCTTTGAATGCGGATGAAGTACAGCGTGTGCAGAGGCTGACCAAAGCAGCAGAGGACTTGTGGCAGCAACATGCAACAGAGCTGGCCGAGGCGCGGCGTGCCACCCGTGACGAGCTGCATGTCTGGCCTGATGGTGCAGTCAACCAATCTCCGCTCAGTACCGCCCAGAAAGACGCCATCCTGCGTGAAAAGATGCACACCGAGGCGCAGAAGAATGCCAGTCCCTATCGTCGTCTGAAGCTGGTGATGGATTTCTGGTGTGCGCTGTGGTTCTGGCCTGTAACCCAGGCCGAAGCCCTGCCCACGCGGGAGGAATGGTGGTTTGTGTTGGAATCCGTGCTGTTGGGCAGCGCCTCCGCCGTGACGGTCGAGAGCACCGAGCCGGTACAGCTCGGCTTGAGCATCGATTCAGAAGAAGTTGCGGAAGAAGCCGAAGCACGCATCATCAATTCGGATCCAGCCAGGGATCGTTTTGGGTTGGTGGACATTGACATGCTGATCGAGGCGACGGAGCCGCTTCGGGTTGCACGGGCGCTGAGCCAAAGCCAGCGCTTTCTTCATTGGCCACTGGAGTTTGCCGATATTTTTCGGGAGCGTGGTGGTTTTGATGTGGTGTTGGGCAACCCACCCTGGATCAAACTGGAATGGAACGAACAGGCCGTCCTGTCTGATATCGATCCGCGCTTCGCCATCCGCAAGCTCAGCGCCAAGCAGACGGCGGATCAACGCAACGCTGCGCTGGAAACCAGTCTGCATACAGAAGGCACGCCCGGAACGATGTCTTCGGCCCTGGCTGATTACTTATCGGCATGCGTAGAAACCGAAGGGATGAGCCAGTACTTGAACGCGGTGCAGAACTATCCGCTCTTGAAAGGGCAGCAAAGCAATCTGTACAAGTGTTTCCTGCCGCTGGCCTGGCGGATTGGGTGTGGCGTGCAGTCCTTACTGCATCCGGAAGGGGTCTACGATGATCCGAAGGGCGGATTCTTTCGGGAGGAGTTGTATCCACGTCTGCGGGCACACTACCAGTTTGTGAACGAGCGGTCATTGTTTGCCGATGTTGATCACCACGCCAAGTTCAGCATCAATGTCTACGGCGAGCCCTTGACGGCCGTAGGTTTCACGCACATGGCCAATCTGTTCGCCCCACAGACCATTGAGGCGAGCCGGCAGCATACGGGGGGTGGAAATACGCCAGGCATCAAATACGATGAAGGGGGATGGAATACCGATGGCCACCGTAGCCGCTTGATTTCGGTGGATATCGGACAGCTGGAAACCTTTGCCAAGCTTTACGATGAACCCGGCACGCCAGCCTTGCAGGCTCGGCTACCTGCCGTGCACAGTCAGGAGCTTGTTTCGGTGCTGGAGAGGTTCTCCAAGGTCCCGCGTCGTTTGGGGGATTTGAATGAAGATTACTTCACATCGGAAATGTGGCACGAAACAGGTGCCCAGAAGAACGGAACCATCAAACGGGAAACTAGTTTCGTCGCTACTCCGGAGGATTTTGTGCTCTCCGGTCCTCACTTCTTCGTCGGCAATCCGTTCAACAAGACTCCCCGTGCTGTTTGTACACTGAACAGCCACTACGACGTACTCGATCTGGAAAACATCCCCGACGACTACCTGCCCCGCAGCAATTACCGCCCCGCCTGCAGTCCCGACGAATACCGCAAACGCATTCCTCGCGTTAGCTGGGTCGAAGAAGGCGAGACCCATCCCCGTCCGGTGACGGATTATTACAGGTTTGCCGTCCGAAGAATGCTCTCAATGTCTGGTGAGCGGACGTTGATTGGATGTTTGATCCCTCCTGGGTTTTCTCACATCCACACAATTCAAAGCCTTGCTTTGAATTGTGTGGATGTGCTTATCACATCAACATCGGTTTTTTGTTCTATCGTTTCAGATTTTTATATAAAAACTACGGGTCGTGCTGATGTTTATGGGCTTTTGGAGAGATTGCCTTTAATAAAAGGAACTAAAGATCTTGTTGCTCGTGTGGCTGGATTGGCGTGTACGAGTCGGCAGTATGAAGCGCTTTGGAGTATTCTGTGGAAAAAAGATCTATGCGATGTTAGCTGGTCTCGTGAGGGGGGGCGTTTAAGTAACGGCTATTTCTCCAATCTTTCGCCAGAATGGCAGCCGTCCAATGTACTCCGCAGCGACTACGCCCGTAGACAGGCGCTTTTGGAAATCGACGTTCTGGTGGCACAGGCGCTGGGCCTGACGCTGAATGAGTTGTTGACGATCTACCGGGTGCAGTTTCCGGTGATGCGTCAGTACGAGCGCGATACTTGGTATGACGCCAACGGCCGTATCGTTTTCACGGCCAGCAAGGGGCTGGTTGGCGTAGGCCTTCCGCGCAAGGCTGGTAAGAAGGATCCGGTCTGTACCCTCGTTTCAGCAACTGGGGAAGCCAAGTCCAAGCGTCTTGGCTGGGAGGATATTCAACCTAAGAAGCAGGCCGATGGCAGCTGGGCGCAGCAGCTGGAGGCCGGCACCCGTATCGAACGGCCCATTATCGATGACACGCTGCCTGGGGGGCCGCGAGAACGCATCATGACCTATGTGGCGCCTTTCGAGCTGGCGGATCGTGAAGCAGACTACCGTGTCGCATGGGCACATTTCGAGGCATTGGCCCGTGGGCAGTCATCTGCTACGGATGGAGTGAGCGATGCGTCCGAGCGCACAGACTCTGGAGGTAGCAATGCGTAGTGCTGCTGATCTGTTGCAGGAGCTGAATTCGGTCGATGAGTCTGTACGGATCGAGGCGAAGCGAGGCTCGGAAGCGGGAAAGTCGGTGATGCAAACGGTGATCGCCTTTGCCAATGAACCGGGGCTGAACGGTGGTTATCTGTTGCTGGGCGTGGATTGGTCCATCAACGATAAGGGCGACACCGTCTATCGCCCGGTCGGTTTGGCAGACCCGGACAAGGTGCAGAGTGATCTAGCCAGCAAGTGCGCATCGATGCTGAGTGTGGTGCTTCGGCCGGAGATGCGGGTCGAGACATTGGATGGCCAAGCAGTTCTGGTGGTCTATGTGCCTGAAACCGATGTGACCCAGAAGCCGGTGTATTTCAAGGCGAGCGGACTTCCGAAAGGGGCTTATCGGCGGGTTGGGTCGACCGACCAGCAGTGTGTGGATGAGGATCTGTGGGTGTTGAGAGGTGAAGCTCAGCCCCTGCATGGACCTGATGCCATTGTCATACCCGATGCCAGTTTCGAGGATTTCGACCCGGCGGCCATCGCGGCTTATCGTAAAGAAAGAGCTTACGTCAACCCACAAGCCGAGGAGCTGGCCTACGAGGATGAGGACCTGCTGATATCGGTGGGGGCGTTGCGGCGGGTGGAAATGGCGCTCAAACCGACGCTGGCGGGGATTGTGCTGTTTGGCAAGGCGATGGCCTTGCGTCGGTTGTTGCCGGCACTGCGCATCGATTACATCCGGGTGCCCGGCAACGCATGGGTGGAAGACCCCGAGCATCGCTTTCAGTCGATCGATATCCGCAAACCCTTGCTGTTGGCGCTGCCACAGGCCGAGGCCAGCATTATCGACGAGTTGCCCAAGACTTTCTATCTGCCCGATGGCCAGTTGCAGAGTGTACAAACTCCTATGCTTCCCCGGAAGGTGATTCGAGAGGCATTGGCCAACGCCGCCATGCATCGTAGCTATACGGTTCATCAGCCCACACAGATCATCCGCTACGGCAACCGTATCGAGATGGTCAATGCGGGCTATTCGCTCAAGGATCCGTCACAGTTGGGCTCGCCCGGTTCGCGCTTGCGCAATCCGGCGATTGCGGCGGTGCTGCATGACTTACATCTGGCCGAAGCCAAGGGCACGGGGATCCGAGCCATGCGCCGTTTGGCAGCCGAGGCGGGGCTTCCCGCCCCCGAGCTGCATTCCGATCGTCAGGCCAATGAGTTTCGACTGACCTTGTTTCTGCACAATCTGCTCTCCGAAGCAGACCATGACTGGCTGAAGGCGTTGGCCGGTGCGGATTACAGCTCTCAGGAAGCCCAAGTGCTGACCTATGCGCGGGCTACGGGGGCCGTGGACAACGCTGCCTGTCGGGAGTTTTGTGGTCTCGATACCCTGGCAGCCAGCCAGGTGTTGCGGAGACTGCGTGATCGGGGGCTGCTGAAGAAGAAGGGAGCCGGCAACCGGACCTACTACGTGCTAGCGCGATCCGGGAAGGAAGGGGCGGCGCCTGAGACAGTGCGGCCAGAGTCAGAGCAGCAGGTTCCCAGGTTAGGACAAGAGCTTCCTAGGTTAGAACCAGAGCTTCCTAGGTTAGAACCGGAGCTTCCCAGGTTAGGACAAGAGCTTCCTAGGTTAGAACCGGAGCTTCCCAGGTTAGGGAAGGTGTCGGAGCCCGAGTTTACAGATATGCAGCCCTTACCAGCGATGCCCGAGGTGCTGGCGGGACGTTTGGAGCGCTTGAAGATGCGTGCCCGCAAGAGCGAGCTTCACGCATTGATTCACGCGCTGTGTGTCTGGCACCCCCTCACAGCGGATCAGCTGGCGGATTTTCTGCGACGGAATCGTGAGCATTTACGCCAGACCTATCTGCTGCCGATGGTGCGGGACGGTGTGCTCAGGCTTCGCTATCCCGAAAGCCCCCATCATCCGCTGCAAGCTTATGAGGCCCTCGACGGAGGCGATGACTCATGCAACCACTGATCCTGTCGGAACAAGTCACCCAAGGGGTGGCAGATTTTCTGCATGCGGCTTTCCCTTGCAGCAATACCGGGTTTCAGGGGTTGATAGATCGCTTTCTGGCCGAGCGGAACAATCTGTTCAAGGGGCCCTACCTGACGGTGCCGTTGCCCTTTCGCAAGCAGGCGGCGGGCACCGGTGTGGCTTTCGGTTGGCTACCCGAGGGATTTGTGCCCCACGCACATCAGGCGAGAGCCTTCGAGCGGCTGAGTGGCCCCGCAGCCAGTTCCACCCTGGTGGCAACGGGCACCGGCTCGGGCAAGACCGAGTGTTTCCTGTTTCCGATTCTGGAGCATTGTCGTCAGCGCCGCTTGGCCGGTGAACCTGGAATCAAGGCCATCATTCTGTATCCGATGAATGCCCTGGCTTCCGATCAGGCGAGTCGGCTGGCCAGGCAGATTCTGGGGACGCAGGCGCTCCGAGAAGCGGGCATTAGGGCTGGACTGTATGTGGGCGAAATGCCAGATCAGACTGCCAAGGAGGTCGTGCAGTTTGCCGACGGCAGCTTCTCGGTGATCACCGACCGGAATGTCTTGCGAAACGACCCGCCAGACATTCTGTTGACCAACTACAAAATGCTGGATTTTCTGCTGATTCGTGCTGAGGATAGACCTCTGTGGGCACGGCAGCAGCAGCATACGCTGCGCTATTTGGTGGTGGATGAGTTGCACACCTTTGATGGCGCACAGGGCACGGATCTGGCTTGTTTGATCCGTCGGTTGAAGGGACGGATGCAGACGCCCCAGGGGCATCTGGTGTGCGTGGGCACGTCCGCTACCTTGGGCAGTGATGGTGAAGCTTCCCTGCAGCAGTTCGCGGCCGATGTCTTCGGTGAACAACTGAATGAAGGGGCGGTCATTGCCGAGGATCGCTTGTCGGTGGGAGAGTATCTGACGGATGCGGTGGTGGAGTTCACGCTCAGCCCGCAGCCCGATAGTCTGAGTGTGCTCGATCCTTCCGGGCAGGCCGATATGTCTGCCTGGTTGGGCGCGCAGATACCGTTGTGGTTCGGTGAGCTAAGTCAGCAGTTATTGCTCCAGAGCCCAGGGGGGCGCTGTCGGTTGGGCCGGATGCTACGAGGGCACTATGCATTTCAGAACCTGCTGCGCGACCTGGACAAGCTGGGTGGCAAGGCGGTTGCACTGGAGGATCTCCTTGCCGAGCTGCGCAAGCGCCTGCCTGCTTGTTCCGATGCTCGCTATCCGATGTTATGGTTGGGCAGCTTGCTGGCGCTGGTTTCGCACGCGCGACAGCCTCGTACCGACCAGAAAGAGGAACAGGATCTGCGAGAGCAGGACGTCAGCTTCTTCCTGCAGGTCAAGGTCGAGGTCTGGTTGCGTGAACTGCGCCGGATGGTGGCTTCAGTGCCGGATCCTGTACCCGCCGTTGTGCAGCACCAGGGTGAAGATGTGGGCATGTCGGAGTACATTTTTTCGCCCTTCGATGTGGGAAAGGCTGCTGAAAGTCGTGCGCTGCCGCAACTTAGCTACCACGATGACCTGGGCACAACCGGCCGGGACAGGGTCTGGCTGCCTGTGGTTCATTGCAGAGATTGCCATGTGGCCGGTTGGGGGGCTTTGCTGAGCAAGACTCAGCCGGATTTGGTGTTGCAAGACATTCAGAGTTTCTACCCTGCCTACTTTCAGGGGAGTGTTGGCACATGTTTTCTGTTCCCACACACCAAAGGGTCAAACAGCAGGCTGTTCAGGCACAAGAAGCTTTGCCCACGGTGTGGTCTGCTGCACAGGGCCGACGAAACGGCTTGTCGTTACTGTACCCCTGGGACGGAAGATGCCCGGGGGCGGGTTCCGGCCGAGGGGGTTGCTCTGCTGGACGTAGATCTTGCAGAGAACCTGCGTGATACCCGCAAGGGCGGTGCCCGTTACACCCGGGTTCATCATGACTGTCCGTACTGCGGTGGTCGAAATACGCTGACGATTCTTGGCTCTCAGGCAGCCAGCCTGTCTGCCGTGATGTTGGCGCAGTTGTTCGGTTCTGGTTTCAACCCCGACAAAAAACTGATCGCCTTTTCGGATTCCGTGCAGGATGCTGCGCATCGTGCCGGCTTTCTGGCAGCACGAACCTGGCGATTGAACTTCCGACCTGCGGTGGCACAGGTGATCCAGGTGGCCGAGGAGGATGGGGTTCCACTCAGTCTGGCGGCATTGCCAGCGGCCTTTGAAAAGCACTGGCTGTCTCGGATGCCGTTGGAAATGCCGTTGGAAAACTACATTGCCACCTTTTTGCCGAGCCAGCTGAACTGGTTGCGGGACCTCGATGCTCTGATGTCGTCGGGGCAGTTGCCAGCGGAATCCGCGTTGCCGGAGCAGTTGCGTAAGTTGTTGCCCTGGGTGATCAACGCCGAGTTCGGACAGGACGCGCATGTGGGGCGCAGTCTGGTGGCAACCCATACCGCCAGCGTCAGTCCCGATGCCTCGATGATGAATCAGGCGCTCGAGTGGTTGCTGCCCAGAGTGCGTGAAGAAATCGATGTACTGGCAGATGTTGGGTCAGACTCTTTGCAGGTGTTTCTTCTGGGGGTTGTACAGGCATTGCAGTCGCTGGGGGCATGGATGGATCCCCGGTTGCGCGACTACGCGGCATATGGGAGTAAACCGTGGAGTTATCGTAAGGGAAGCATTGACTTTCAGATGCTGTCGGGGCCACGTCCGCCACGTTTCGTCAGCTTAGTGGATTACGAAAAATCCATGAATCTGCTGGGTCGGGAGGTTCGCTGGTATCGCGACTGGGCCTTGAAGACTCTGGGGGCTCTGCATACGGTGAGTGTGGGGCTGGAGTCCTTGCTTCAGCCCTTGTATCGCCTGGCCCTGGAATCTTTGACCCAGGCTGGTTTGCTGGAAGAAGTGGGGACGAGCAAGGCGGATACATGTGTATGGGGCCTGGTTCCGGGTTCCTTTCATGTGCGTCTGGGTGGTACAGCATGGCAGTGCGGAAGCTGTTCTGGCGTCTGGCGTAGCGGCTTGACAGAATCTCTGGAGGGGCAGCCTTGTAGGCGGGTCGGTTGCCATGGCGTGCTGAACAAGATCGAGGCCGAACGCGCTGGCTATTATCGTCGCTTGTACCTGCATGCCGATATCAAGCGGGTCGTGGCGCATGAGCACACCGGCCTCTTGTCTCGCCATTCTCGTGAGCGTGTCGAGCAGCGTTTTCGTACCGACAGTCAGAGCCCTGGTGCGATCAACGTACTGTCTGCAACACCGACGCTCGAGATGGGTATCGACATTGGTGATCTGTCGGCCGTCCTGCAGTGCTCGGTGCCCCCGCAGCAGGCCAACTATATTCAGCGGGCCGGCCGGGCCGGGCGAAGCACCGGCAATGCCTTGCTGATGACGATGGCAGCGGCCAAACCACACGATCTGTATTTCTGGGAAGACCCGAGGGAGATGATCTCGGGCAGTGTCAAGCCTCCTGGTGTTTTCCTGAACGCTTCTGCTGTTCTGGAACGTCAGTTGACGGCTTTCACGCTGGATTGCTGGGTGCGTGAAACGGCTGATGCGGCCAGGATGCCGCATGAGATTCATCCGGTATTGCGTGCGGTATCCAATCGGTCGAGTACGCGCTTCCCTTATCCCTGGCTGGCGTTTGTCGAGGAGAATAAGGACGTACTGCTGAAACGTTTCACGGATCTCTTCTGCTCAGAGGGCAACCAGAGTCTGACCAAGGAAACCAGAGCATTCCTGCGGAAATTCATGGCGCAGACTGAACAGGATCAGCAAGGCTTTGCCTCAAAGGTTCTGGGGAGGCTGAAAGACATGGCGGATGATCTTGAACGTCTCAGGCGGCTTGTCGAGAAGACGAACAAGGCCATCGATAACCTCAAGTCTCCGAAAGGGCAATTGGTCTTGGATGCACTGGGGTCTCCTCCACCGATGGCGGTTCTGGGAGACTCCCAGAAAGAAGATCTCAGAGCGCTTAAACAGGAGCGCAAGGCGCTTTCCAGGTTGATTGCAGCTATCGAGAGCAAACAGACGCTGAACGTCCTGACAGACGAGGGGCTCTTGCCCAACTACGCATTTCCAGAGCAGGGTGTTGCACTGCGTTCCACGATCGTTCTTGAGAAGAAAGAGGCAGGGGGGCAAGCGGACGATGATGTGCTGACCTTGGAGTATGTTCGACCAGGAGCAAGCGCCATCACCGAGCTTGCGCCGAACAACACTTTCTATGCCGAGGGCAGGCGAGTCGTGATCGACCAGGTGGATGTCGGCCAGGTCAAGCCAGAGACCTGGCGCTTCTGTCGGATGTGCTCTTACTCCGAACCGAGGCAGTCAGGTGGAAGCGATACTCTGTGCCCGCGTTGCGGGGACACACTCTGGCGGGACGGAAGCAGGTTGAAAGATATGCTGCGTCTGACGACAGTGTTTGCTCGAACCCTGGATCGGAACAGTCGGATCGTGGATGATGCGGACGAACGTGCTCGAACCTTCTATGTACGGCAGGCGTTGGTGGATACGCCACCCGAGGCGGTGAAGGAAGCATATGTCATCGATAAACCTGATTTTCCGTTTGGGTTCGAGTTTCTGGATCGTGTCGTCTTTCGGGAGGTCAACTTTGGAGAAACATCCGCAGAGGGGGATCCGCTGATCATTGCAGGCCGGGAGGAGGTTCGGCCAGGGTTCAAGATCTGTCCTGAATGCGGGACGCTGCAGCGTTCTCGAGCAGCCGACGAAGCTCATCACAACCATGCCTCATGGTGTTCCCGTCGTAGGTTGGATCATTCAGCTGCTCAGAGCTGCGTATTCCTGTATAGAGAGTTTCGCAGTGAGGGGATCCGGATATTTGTGCCCAGCTCGAATGGGATTTCTGAATCAGGGGCGTTGCAGAGCTTCATTTCGGCGCTGGAGCTGGGCCTGAGTCGGAAATTCCGAGGAGCTGTTTCGCATTTACGTATCGCAACCGATATCCGGATGGCAGAAAACCCCGAAAAGGTGCGTTCGTTCCTAGTGGTTTACGATAGCGTTCCAGGTGGAACAGGGTACTTGAAGGAGCTGATGCGAAGCCCTGAGCCATTGTTCGAGGTGTTCTCTGAGGCGCTGCAGGCTATCAATCAGTGCATTTGCACGCAGGATCATGAAGCTGACGGTTGCTATCGATGCATGTATCGGTACTCGAACAGCAAAGACCGGAAAGTCATCTCCAGACGGTTGGCACAGCGACAGCTGTCGCAACTTCAGGACTACAGAAGTGCGTTGAAACGAATTTCTCGTCTTGATGACGCATTAGACAACCATCTTCTGGAAAGCCCTCTCGAACGTAAATTGGTGGCGGCCTTTCGGGAATGCTCGACGCAGTTTCAGTCTGAGGTTGTTCATGGAAAGCCTGGCTATCGGGTTCAGGTAGGGGAGCGACGCTGGCTTCTTGAGCTGCAAGTCAAACTCGACCAAACCCGAGGCGTCGCTGTACCCTGCAAACCAGACTTCGTATTCTGGCCGGATGATGGCAAGGATAGCGTGGCTGTAGCGGTGTTCACCGATGGTTGGCGCTATCACAAGGATCGGGTTCAAGACGATCTGGCCAAGCGCATGGCGTTGGCGAAAAGTGGAAGATTTTCCGTTTGGACACTGACCTGGAGAGATCTGGCTACCGATGGCGATGAAAGGGGGAAATCAACGTACATGTCCTCTGCTGTTGAAACTCAGAAGCTCGATGCTGGCAACAACCCCTGGACGACGCTTCTAAAGGCGGAGAGCGCCTCCGTGGTCGTCGAGCGGCTGTGCAGGGCACAGGAAATTGCGGATATGTCGGGTTTCCACCAAGGCGATTCGTTTGATCAGCTGCGCCGGCGGCTGGCGCAAGGTACGCATGAATCATTCCGTCGCTATGCTGCCGTGATCGCCTGGGCGATGATTAATCCACGCGGTGACTTGGACCGATTCCTGGCCTTTAAACGAGGGGAGTTCTGGAAGCGCCTGGATGATTATGCGTTGTTGCCTTCATCGGCAGATGTGCAGTGGAGCTATCGTGAGTTGGATGATGGGGTGCCCATCGCGGTGAGCTTCACCGATGCTCAGTTACGCCATTGGATGTCCGGGGCGCAAGAGGTGGAGCAAGAGCCGGTTCTGGTCGCTCAGTGGGAGCACCGCGCGGCGACGGCAGATAAGTCGACCGGTTCAAACGAGCAGCTACGCTGGTGGCGATTCTGGCGCGTGATGAATCTTTTGCTGCCTTTGAGCCAACTTTGGGCGGGTGGGGCTGAGATGTCCTGGCTGGGGGCTCTGCAGAAGCTAGCTCCATCCTTTCAGGGGGTAGGGCATTCCGATTTGCAATGGCTGGATGTCATGGATCAATCGGTGGAAGAAGTTCGGTCCTGGTTGCTTGCACTGGAAAAGGCAGGAGCGCAGGTTCCTTTCGTCGGTTACGAGTTGTTGGATGGGCGGAATCGCGTTATAGGAGAAGCGGAGTTGGCATGGGAGTCCAGAAAGATCGCCCTGCTCCTGGATAGTGATGACGACAGCACCGAACCGTTCTTTCGGAATGGGTGGACTGTGTTCATGGTTGCCTCCGATAAAGTCGAGGCGCTGTTGTCCAAGTTGAAGGAAAATTGAGATGGCACTGGCACCCAAAGTAGCAATTTCCGATGACTTCCTGAAGTCCTTCGCAAAAATTCAACGCCAGGAACAGCAGGGCGTGATGAGCTTCCTGGCCAAGTTCCGCCAGAATCCAAGAGCTACGGGCATCAATTACGAGACCATCCGCGATGCGGCAGACCCCAACATGCGTTCGGTTCGCATCAGCCAGAAGATCCGAGCCATCATTCTTAAACCTGAAGTGGGAGAGGTGTATTGCCTGCTCTGGGTCGATCAGCATGATCAGGCTTACGTATGGGCTCAACGGCACAAGGTGTCTATTCACCCGGACGTGGGGTCTATGCAGGTCTATTCGGTCGAAGAACGGGTTCAGCATGCTGTCGTCGAGCAGAGCTATCAAGGTGCAGAAGCTGCGTCTCAGGTTGCTTTCTCAGATGAGTCTGCTGGCTGGAAGGGTAACGAAGGCTCTGGCCTTGGCATGAACTCAATCTATCGTGAAGGTTTGAGCGTGCAGCCAGCCGAGCCCATCACTGACCGCGTGGAAGTCCGGTTGTTTTCTGCGTTGAGTGATCTGGAAATCCGGCGCCTTGGCGTTCCGGGGGACTGCCTGCACCGGGTCCGTTCGGCGTCGACAGAGGGAGAGTTGGATGCTTTGGAGGCTTTCTTGCCGGACGAGGCGTTTGAGGCGCTTTACCTGTATGCAGCAGGTGAGCCTATTGATCAGATTCTGGCTGATCGGGATGTTTTGGAACCTGTAGATACGCAGGATTTCGGCGCTGCTTTGGAACGCGACGGGACTCGCCGTCATTTTGTGGTACTGACGGATGATGCCGACCTGGACGCCCTGCTTGCCGCTCCTTTGGAACGTTGGCGGGTTTTTCTGCACCCCAGTCAGCGCCGTCTGGTCAACAGGAGTTGGTCGGGGCCGGCCAAAGTGACAGGGGGAGCTGGTACTGGAAAAACGGTGGTTGCCATGCACCGGGCTCGTTGGCTTGCCAACAGATATAAGGATTTGCCTGGCCACCCCGTCGTTTTCACTACCTTTACCCGAACGCTGGCAGAGGACATCGAGAACAATCTGAAGCGGCTGTGTTCGCCTCAGGAGTTGGCAAAGATCCAGGTCATCAATCTGGACCGATGGGCGATTGGCCTGCTGAGGCGCTTTGGCTATCAGTATTCACCGCTTTATGACGAGAAGAAGCGACGAGACTTCTGGAACGAGGCACTGAGCGTTTGTGCCAGTCTTGATTTCTCCGAACTCCTGCCTGATGTGAAGCATCCTGAGGTCTTTCTGCGGGCAGAGTATGAGCGCGTCGTGTTGCCGCAGGGATGTGAGAGTGCAGATGATTATGTGCGTGCCAAGCGCATCGGACGGGGCGGAAAACTTGGCCGAATCCAGAAGAAGGAAATCTGGCGGGTATTTGCGGAGTATCGAAACCTTCTGGTTCAGGCGGGAGTACGCGAGCCGGAAGAAATGTTCCGAGATGCTCGTAACCTGATTGCAGGTGAGTCTACCCCTTTGGGTATCCGTTGTATGGTGATCGATGAAGGGCAGGACATCAGCGCAGCTGCCTACGAACTGATTCGTGCTGCGGTCCCGGAGGGCGAGAACGATCTGTTCATCGTCGGAGACGCGCATCAGCGCATCTACAGGCACAAGGTGGTTCTGGGGCGCCTGGGTATCGAGGTGAGAGGGCGGAGCCGATCGTTGAAGCTCAACTACCGAACGACCGATGAGATTCGGCGTTGGGCCTGCGCCCAGTTGGAGGGCTGTGAGATCGACGATCTAAATGGCAATGTCGATACATTACGAGGCTACCGTTCCCTTACGCATGGCGAATATCCGGAGATCATCCAGTCCCCATCGGTGCAGGAAGATATTCGGCATGTTCGTGAGCTGCTCGCGCAGACCGATGGCAATCAGATCGAGGCAAGGCAGATTTGTGTGACGGCTCGGAGCAATGAGGTCTTGAGAGAGTTGGTGGCCGAGCTGAAGCAGCAGAATGTGCCGTTTCTTGAGTTGACCAGTTCCACTCAGGATGACCCCGATAAGCCGGGTGTTCGGCTTGCAACCATGCACCGTGTCAAAGGTTTGGAGTTCGATGTGGTGATCTTGGCGGGCTATGGTGGTGCGGAGCACTATGCAGCTGCACTCAGCCGGGATGAAGACGCTGGCGTAGTTGAAGATACGGAGAACGCAGAGCGCTGCCTGTTGCACGTGGCCGCAACCCGCGCGAAGCGGCAGTTGCTTGTACTGAGGCGTTGAAGGATCACTCCTCCCCCAACAACCGCTCCAGCCGCTGCGGGTAGTGGTTCAGAAAATCCCGGGTGATGAAGTAGTGCTCGGTGTCTTCGTAGGCGATTTCGTGCA
>JBHADS010000124.1:0-4795 GCA_041855185.1 Lautropia sp.
CGGCAAATCGACACTGCTGAGGATGATCGCCGGCCTGGAAGACATCACCGAAGGCAGCCTGTCCATCGGCGGCCAGCCGATGAATGATGTCGACCCGGCACAGCGCGGCGTGGCGATGGTATTTCAGAGCTATGCGCTCTATCCTCATCTGAGCGTGCGCGAGAACATGGGCTTCGGACTGCGCTTCGACAAGACCCCCAAGGACGAAATCAAGCGTCGCGTCGAGGAGGCCGCGAAGGTACTGGAGCTGACCCATCTTCTCGACCGCAAGCCCAAGGCCCTGTCGGGCGGGCAACGCCAGCGGGTCGCCATCGGCCGGGCCATCGTCCGCAAACCGAAGGTATTTCTGTTCGATGAGCCGCTGTCGAATCTGGACGCCGAATTGCGCGTTCACATGCGCGTCGAGATCGCCCGTCTGCATCAGGATCTGGGCGCAACCATCGTCTACGTGACCCACGATCAGGTCGAGGCCATGACCCTGGCCGACAAGATCGTCGTGCTGCGTGCAGGCCGCGTCGAACAGGTCGGCCGCCCCCTCGATCTCTACGATGATCCGGACAACACCTTCATCGCCGGCTTCATCGGCAGCCCGAAGATGAACATGCTGCCCGCCACCATCCGCTCGGTATCCGGCTCCCGCGTCCAGGTCGTCTTCGAAGAATTCGAAGGGGTGGGTTTCGAGACCGAACTGCGCCAGGCCCGCCCCGTTCCCGGCTACAACATCCAGGTCGGCATCCGCCCCGAACATCTGTCCACCCAAGGAACGGTCCACCTGCCGTTGACCACCGATGTCGTCGAGCACCTCGGCGGAGAATCCTATGTCTATGCCCGCAACAGCCACGACAGCCGCCTGATCCTGAAGATGCCCGACGCCCGCGAGATCCACTCCCGGCAGGCGCTGAGCGCCTCCTTCGAGCCGACGCGAGCGTACCTCTTCGATGCCGAAGGAAAACGCATGCGCTGAGCGCACGCGCAGCCACACGGGCAGGAGCATGCCGCCATGCATCCGGCACGCATTCCGCATCGGACACGCTCCCTGCCACCCGCCCTTCCCCCACGCGGCAACGAACGCGGCCCCTGCTTCGATCCAACACGCCCCGAAGAACACTGCTCGCCCTGCTCCAATCCCGGACGTAAAACAGCCTCCCCAGAACCCCACAGCTTCCGAACGAGAATCATGCCCCCCCGGCAGATCGCCCTTCCAGCGACGAAAAACGGCGTCCTCCGACCAGGTTCCGGTCTGCCGAAGCAACACATATTTCTCTGAGTGCCCTGAAAACCGATCCGCCCGCCAATGATCAGACGTATGCCCTTTGCCCGAGCACACTTCTTCACCCGAACAGCCTCCTCTCGCTGAAGCCTGCCATCATGTCTGCCACCTTTCATCGCATCGACACCCCCAGCCAGACGATCGTCTTTCGCGTGCGCGACGAACGCCTGCCCGAAGCCCTGTACTGGGGACCACGTCTGGCCGACTCGGAAGACCTGTCCGCGCTCTGCAGCGCCCAGGATATCGATCTGGGCGGTGGGATGCTCGACATCATGGCGCCGCTGTCGATCTGCCCCGAGACCGCCAGCACTTTCCCCGGACAGCCCGGCCTGGCGCTCTCCTCCGGGACCGAACAGCTGATGCCCCGTTTTCGCTTGCGCGGCATCGAGGCCGGGCCTGATGCATCGCCCCCCGGTCCGAAGCAGACGCAGTCGGGCAATCGGGATCAGCCAAGTCTTGAATTTCAGTTTGCTGACGAATCACTTGGCTTGCGCTACACCGCCTGCTTCCGTGCCGTCGATGATGTCATCCTCGCCTCCGCCCGGATCGACAGTGAGACTCCGCTCGTCTGCCACTGGCTGTCCGCCCCGGTCCTGCCCGCCCCGCAACTGTCCGACGAGATCATCGACTGGCATGGCACGTGGATCAGGGAGTTCCATCGCCAGGCGACACCGTGGTCACATGGCATCCGGCTGCGCGAGTCCCGTACCGGCCGCTCCGGGCACGAACACCCCCCGGTCGCCATGATTCCGTCGCGGGGCGCAAGCAAGACGCAGGGGATCGTGCACGCCATGCAGCTCGCCTGGTCAGGCGGCCATCGATTCGTCGCCGAACAACTGGCGGATGGGCGCCGCCAACTGCAGATGGGCCGAGCCTGGGACGCAGAAGCCCTGGGAACCTGCTTTCACTCCAGCGAACTGATCCTCGCCGTCTCCGAACAGGGCGAAGCCGGCATCGCCAGTGCCTTTCAGCGCTGCATCCGCGACCATCTCGTCCCCTGGCCGCACCCTGACCGTTCCCGCCCCGTGCACTACAACTGCTGGGAAGCCATCTACTTCGATCACCGCTTCGACGTACTCGCCGAGATGGCCAAACGGGCCGCAGAACTGGGGGCAGAACGCTTCGTGCTCGATGATGGCTGGTTTGGGCACCGTGACGACGACACCAGCTCCCTCGGCGACTGGTATGTGGATCGACGCAAATGGCCGGACGGCCTGCAACCACTGATCGACACCGTGGAAGCCCTGGGCATGCGCTTCGGCCTCTGGGTCGAACCCGAAATGGTCAACCGCAACAGCGATCTGTATCGTGCCCATCCCGACTGGATGCTCGGCGCCCCGGATCAGAGCCCCGGTCGCTTCCAGCACGTGCTCGACCTCTCTCGACCCGAAGTCCGGCAGCATCTGATCGACACCCTCGATGCGCTGCTGCGTGCGTATCCGCGCATCGACTATCTGAAATGGGACCACAACCGCATCCTGCCGGTGGTGGATGCCCGCCAGACCGAGGGCGCCTACGCCGTGCTGGACGCGTTGCGCGCGAAGCATCCCGCCGTCGAGATCGAAAGCTGCGCCTCCGGCGGAGGCCGCATCGATGCCGGCATCCTCGCCCGCACCCATCGTGTCTGGCTGTCCGACTCCAACGACGCCATCGAGCGCCTGCGCATCCAGCACGAGGCCGCACTCTTCTTCCCACCCGCCATCACCGGCAGCCACGTCGGCGCCCGCAGAAGCCACTCCTCCGGCCGCATCCTGCCCATCGCCTTCCGCGCCTGGGTAGCGGCACAACGCCACATGGGCTTCGAGATGGACCTGCGTGAACTGAGCGACGAAGAAGCCGCCGTCCTCAAGCGCATCACCGGCTGGTGGAAAGCCACCCGCGACTGGCGCCTCGATGGCATCACCCTCCCATTGGACAGCACCGATCCCGCCATCACCAGCGAAATCCAGATCGCCCGGGATGGCAGCCGCTTCGTCCTGTTCTGCGGCCGCCACAGCAGCTCCGCCCAATCCCTGCCCCGCCCGCAAGCCTTGGCAGGACTCGATCCCGACGCCCGTTATCGCCTGAAACTGCTCAACCCCGAGGACAAACCCCCGCAGAGCCGCGGCCGCCCCGCCTTGCTGCAAGGCCCGCTCGAACTCAGCGGCCGAGCCCTGATGACAGCCGGCCTCCAGCTGCCGCTGTCCTGGCCTGCAACAATGTGGGTGATCGAAGGGGAACGGCTCTGACGCTCGGAAGCGCCAGGTCTGACGTGTGATGCTTGAGGCAGCCCTCCCGCCACAGCAGGCAGAGGTGCTGCTCCCGAGAATCGCCAACTTCGGCGCTCGGTGCGGTGAGCAGGGACTTCCTCATCGTACTTCCTCCTGTGGGGGAAGCCTCTATGCTCTACTGATTCGATGATTGGGGAGGTCTACGATCGCACTTTCTCCTGTGGGTGAAGCCCCTATTTTCTAATGGTTCGATGATGGGGAAAGTCTTCACCCTGCCTCGGGAAGTCTCTACTTTCTACCGGAGTGCGGATCGGAAAATTCGACGATCTCAACACGCTTGCCTGGAGAGGCATCTACATGCCATCTGAAAACGCTGGGAATGCCGCGTCTCACCCCACTTGCTTGGGAGGCATCCCAGATTCCGCTGCATCGATGCGCGGAGGCGTCCGCAGCGCAGCATCAATGCCCGCCGGCCAAACCGGGCATCAGCGCCAGCAGACCATCGACGACCATTTCCACCGCAATGGCCAACAGGATCATGCCCATCAGCCGCGTGGTGATCAC
The DNA here is from genome assembly GCA_041855185.1 of Lautropia sp. Classification (GTDB taxonomy): domain Bacteria; phylum Pseudomonadota; class Gammaproteobacteria; order Burkholderiales; family Burkholderiaceae_E; genus Lautropia. The sequence goes on from JBHADS010000124.1 coordinate 4,045, forward strand.
CCGCATAGTCGCGCTCATCCGCTTGCTGAACGAAGCGGAAAAATAGAGCACTACGAACAAGAGCAGCAGAATCGACGCAATGATGCAGGCCAGGCCCAGCAGACCCAGCAAGGAGGTACTGTGCCCAGCGTAGATGATGATGGTTGCGATGGTTCCCGGCCCGACGATCATCGGAAAGGTGATCGGATAGAACGCGATGCTGGAGAGATCCTGCAGCTGCGCTTGCTCCTATCCGTTGCCATGATGAGAGGCCGCCGCGGCGCCATTGAGCATCGTCCAGGCGATGTGCGCGAGCACCGCGCCCCCGGCCACGCGGAACTGATCCACGGAAATGCCAAAGAAGGAAATGATCTGGTTCCCGACGAGCAGGATGACCCCACACATCAAGACTGCGTAAACTGAAACCTTGATCGCAAGGCTGCGCTGCTGCGCATCCGTATATCCCTCGGTCTGCGACAAGAAAATCGGCAGATTGACGAAGGGATTCATGATCGCAAAGAAGGCCCCAAAAGCCTTGATCAACTCAAGCTTGTCCATGATCGATCCATCTGTGGTGCGCCCCCTGAAAGCCGGCTCTGGCAGACGAATAGGCGCACCCGGGCAAAATTTGGGCGAAAAAAAACCCGCACCGATCAGGGTGCGGGTTTCATAGGGCATGTCTGACGATGTCCTACTTTCACGGGCGCGGGCCCACTATCATCGGCGCTAAAGCGTTTCACGTTCCTGTTCGGGATGGGAAGGAGTGGTTCCA
>JBHADS010000125.1:0-5225 GCA_041855185.1 Lautropia sp.
AACTCCTTGAATCCATCCAGGATTCAGCGGAGCTGGCGCCTTGTTCTGCACGCCCTGTGGGGCTTTCGCGGGAACGAATACGTTCATAACACGCTCTAGAGGTTGTTCTTGAAGAACGGGATCAGCTTGGCCAGCGCCTGACCGACCGGGCCGGGTTGATCGTACAGCTCGTAGTGCGAGCTGCCTTCGACGATGACCAGCTCCTTGACCTTGGAGGCCGCGCGTGCGTAGATCTCCAGGCCGTCACGATAGGCGCCAAAACCACCGGGCTTGTCACCGACCACCACCATCAAGGGCGTTGTCAGCAATGTCTCTGCCAGATGAAAGGCATCCCAGGCGGCGGAGGCGGCGCGGCGCGAGAACAGTCCCCGTGTGCCCGCGTTGTCGTTGATGCAGCGGTTGCGGTAGTAGTCGGTGGCACCGAGCACATCGATGTCCGTGATACCCGCCTTGAGTGCCGCATCCATCGATGGAGGCACGAACAGGTCGACCTTGGGTGCCTCGCCCCGGGCCTCGGCGGTGCGTTGCTTCGCCACGGCCTCCATCTGGGCGACGGGGGCAAAGCCGCTGAAGCCCTCACGGCACAGGCGGCCATAATTGACGCCCGTAATGCTGACCGTCGCCTTGATGCGGCGCTCGATCATGCTCGCATTGATGGCATAGCCACCGCCGCCGCAGATGCCCAGCACCCCGATACGCTCGGCGTCCACGTAAGGCAGCGTGACCAGATAATCCACGACACGGCTGAAGTCCTCGATGGCGGTGGCCGGGTCTTCCATGTAGCGGGGTTCGCCGCCGCTTTGGCCTTGCGTACTGCGATCGAAAGCGATGACGACGAACCCTGCTTCTGCCAGCGCCTTGCCATACACGTTGCCGGAGGTCTGCTCCTTGCAGCTGCCAATGGGGTGGGCGCTGATGATGGCCGGATACTTCCTGGTTTCATCAAAGTCGGGAGGGAAATGCAGGTCGGCTGCAATATCCCAGTAGGTACGGTTGACTGTGACGCTTTTGGGTGTACTCATGAGTTGCTCTGATGGTTGATTCGCAGACAGAAGACAGGATTTGACCGAGGCGCTTCGTTCAGGCGGACGCTTGCTTCAGCTTGGCGTTGAAGAAGCTCGCCAGCTTCGAGACGGCTTCATCCACGTACTTGGGCACGTCGTACAGATCCATGTGGTCGGCGCCTTCGACGACGTACAGGGTCTTGTCGGTACTGGCGGCGCGGGCGATCAGGTCGTCACTCATCCACTTGCTCCCCGCTTTGCTGCCCGCGACGGCCAGAATCGGCTGGGTCAGGAAAGCTTCGGCCTTGTTGTAGGCGTCGTAGGTGATGATCTGCGTGAGATTGCGTGCCAGCGTGAAGCCGGGCGCGTTGGGGTGCTCGCAGCGCGGCGTGTGGTAATACTCCCAGGCGCCGCGCAATTCGGCGTTGGGTGCATCTTCTTCCTTCAGCGGGGCCAGCGGCATGGTGAGCATGTCGTTGCCGCGGGCATCGGCCGTGCGTGCCGCCGAACCCGCTTGCAGATAGGGCAGCGCGTCAGCGTCCTTCACCGAGCCATCCCAGCCATTGCGGAACATCTGGCCGATGTTCACCGCGCTGACCATGCCCAGCGCCTTGATGCGGCGGTCATTGATGGCGGCGTTGGCACTGTAGCCTGCACCGGCACAGATGCCCATCACACCGATCCTGTCCTGATCCACGTAGGGCAGCGTGCTCAGATAGTCGATCACGGCGCTCACGTCTTCGGTGCTGATATAGGGGTTTTCCAGCTGACGCGGCTCGCCCGTGCTTTCACCCTGATACGAACGGTCGAAGGCGATGCTGATCAAGCCATGTTCGGCCAGTTTTCTGGCGTACAGGCCCGCGGTCTGCTCCTTCACCCCACCACCGGGGTGCGAGACGACGACAGCCGGGTACTTCCTGGATTCGTCGAAGTCGGCGGGAAAATTGATGATCGCAGCCATGGTGATGCCTTGACCATTGAGGTTCTTGAAACTGACGCTGGGCACGAAGTTTTCTCCTGATCGTTGCAGGGGGTCATCGCTGAGGGCGAAACGGTTGGAAGCATTCTAAGCATCGGATTGCGCCTGATAAACAGCTTTCTCAGCACATGATTGCTTAGTTATACTGAACAAATGTCCATAGAACCTTCTCTCGTTGCCTCCCTGACGTGGTTTGCCCACATAGCCCGCCATCGCAGCTTCACCAAGGCGGCATCGGAAATGGGCGTCACCCGCGCCGCCCTGTCGCAGCATCTCAAGGGCTTGGAGCAACATCTGAACACACGGCTTCTCAACCGCACGACACGGGACATGTCGCTGACGGAAGACGGACAGCGCCTGCTGGATGTCCTGCAGCCTGCGCTGACCGCATTGGAGCAGGCGGTATCGGAGCTGGGCGAAGCGCGCGAAGTCCCCTCGGGCCTGATTCGCGTGAACTCCTCGCGCATTGCCGCCCGCCTGCTGATCGAACCGCACATAGGCGAATTCCTGGCACGCTACCCCAAGGTACGGCTGGAACTGGTCCTGGACGATGGGTTCTCCAACATCGTGGCCGATGGGATGGATGCCGGCATTCGCCTGGGTGAAAGCCTGAATGAGCAGATGGTTGCCGTGCCCATTTCGCCGCCGCTGGAAATGGCCATCGTCGGTTCGCCCGCTTACTTCGAGCGATACGGCATACCCGAGACACCAGCCGAGTTGACGAAGCACAACTGCCTGGCCTATCGCTTCAGCTCCAGCGGCGCGATCGACTTGTGGTCCTTCTCCTCACCTGAGGCCGAGGAACGTAGCGTGGTGTTCGAGCCCCAAGGCAATGCTGTGTTCAACGACGACGCGAGCATGCTGCGTGCTGCCTTGCGGGGTGTCGGATTGGTACAGCACCTCGACCTGTGCGTGCGTCAACACCTGGCCGACGGCTCTTTGGTGCGGGTGCTCGCCCCGTGGTGTCCTCCTTTTCCGGGGTTCTACCTCTACGTGCCATCCCGGAAACAGATGCCCACCAAGATGCGGGCGCTGATCGATTTTCTGATCGAAAAGCGCCCCGTGCTGGCTACGCTGCCATGCACGGGAAGCCCGTCCACGCGGGCAGAGTCTCGGAAACGGCCATAAAAAGGCGCGGATTTTCCGCCGGGCGCAGCTTCAGCGTGTTCGTGCAAAAGAAGTGGCCAGATGCCCCGACCACTCAAACATGCCCGGGCATGTCGTCGAGTCTCACCATTCGACGACCAGCTTGCCGACGTGGGCGCCGCTTGCCTGGAAGCGGAAGGCGTCGGCCAGTTGCTCCAGGGGGAAGCTGCGGTCGATCACCGGGCGGATACCGGTTTGCTCCAGCGCTGCCACATAGTCCTGCTGGCTGCGGCGGCTGCCGACGATCAGACCCTGCAGGCGCGCCTGCTTGGCCATCAGCACGGCTGAGGGCAGGCTTCCTTCGCGGCCGGTCAGCACGCCGATCAGGGCGATGTGACCACCGACGCGCACGGCGTTGACCGACTGCGCCAGTGTGCCTGGCCCCCCTACTTCGACCACATGGTCGACGCCCCGGCCATCGGTCAGCTCCAGCACACGCTTGCCCCAATTGGGCTCCTGCCGGTAGTTGATCAGTTCGTCGGCGCCCAGGGCGCGAACGCGCTCCAGTTTGTCGTCGGAGGACGAGGTGGCGATGACCCGTGCCCCCATCGCCTTGGCAATCTGCAGCGCCGCAATCGAGACGCCGCCGGTGCCCAGTACCAGCACGCTGGCGCCGGCCTTGAGCTGGCCATCGACCACCAGGGCCCGCCAGGCGGTCAGCCCGGCGGTGGTGATGGTGGCCGCCTCGGCATGGCTCCAGCCACGCGGCGCCAGGGTGAAGTCGGTGGCTGCACGCACGACGACTTCGGTGGCATAGCCATCGATGCCATCGCCTGGTGTGCCGCGGAAGTTGCCGACCGCTCCGAACGGCAGACCATCCGGCCACTGCGGAAAGAACGTGGAGACCACGTGGTCGCCAGGCTTGAAATCGCTGACGCCTGCGCCCACTGCCTCGACCACACCACCGGCATCGGACATCAGCACCCGGCCGTCATCGGCGGGAATGGCACCGTTGGCGACCAACAGGTCATGAAAATTCAGCGAGGTGGCGTGCACGGCAACGCGGATCTGGCCTGGCCCCGGCTGACCGGGATCGGGCAGCTCACGGACTTCGAGGCGATCCAGCCCGCCCGGTGCACGAACGACGATGGCTTTCATGGTTGATGGTTGAACCTCCCTGGCTGCGCACCGCGCAGCGACGATGACTGACTGGGAAGCAACGTTCTTGGTACAGCCTGACACGCTGCCTTCGGGCCGGTGAACGGCGTTCATGCTCATTGAAATACTCCTGAAATCGTTTCGGAAATCCGTCTTCGGCTTCGATGCTGCGCGGCTGTCGTGCCCGTGTTTTCCCTGCGCGACATCATGCTCATGCCGACCCGGCGCGCAACTGATTCTCCATGGCTGCCACCGGCCAGCCGCAAAGGAATGCATCGGCCGCCACCGGAAGCGTGTCATGCTTTCGCTCACGGCAGCAAGTCCATCGCCCGTTCATTTGGCATCAGCACATCGGCAGCTTGCCACCAGCATCTCGGATGCAGCTCCGCTGCCACGGCCCTTCTCATCAGCGTGCGACGCGGCCTCCGAGGAGGCTGCGTGCGCAGCCCGGGCCGCTGTCTGCCCCTGGGCGGCCCAGCGCGACGAGCGGGTGCCTGCCCATTGCAGGACGGCAACCCCCGCCAGAATCAGGGCAATCGCCAGACAGCCGGCGACATCGATGCTTTCGTCCGCCCAGAGCAGGCCGATCACCAGGGCCACCACGGGCGGGATATAGGTGGCACTGGAGGCCACGAGGGCGCCGAGATGCGCAATGATGTGGTAGTACAGCACGTAGGCGAGGCCCGTGCCGAGCAGCCCCAGTCCAATGACGGCGCCGGCCGCGGCGCGGGGATGCTGGAACAGTGCCTGAGCCCCGTTCATGTCGGTCGTCGACAGCAGCAACAGAGAGGCCAGGCCGATCTGATAGGTGTTGACATCCTCCCCCGCCTAAAGTCGGAGGATTCTTACGGCGCTCGTGGGCGGCATTGAGCCACCCCCGAGTCGCTTCGGTGGGTTCCTGCTGCTGGCGGCATGACTTCACCGCTCACTTCACAGGCGCAACGGGCGTGCCCCGCCCTGAGTATGTTGATCGCGCCGACCAGATCGGCGTTTTCCTC
>JBHADS010000126.1:0-5212 GCA_041855185.1 Lautropia sp.
ACGCTACATCCGCGAGCCCAACGAGTCCCGCTGCGAGTTTGCCGTGGTGGTGTCGGACGACTGGCAGGGCCGAGGGGTGGCGAAGGTGCTGATGGAACACCTGATCGAGCTGGCCCGCGCCAATGGGCTGGACACGATGATCGGGCTGGTGCACGGCAACAACATGAAGATGCTGAGCTTCATGCGCCGGCTGGGCTTCCAGATCACCAAGGACCCGGACGAGCCCGAGCTGCGGCAGACGACGCTCTACATCGAACCGCTGCCAGCCGCCACCGAGGCCGGCCCGGCCGAGGGCGCGACGCCCCCGCCGCCCAGCGGACAATGACCCGCCGCCCGGCTCCCTGAGCCGCCCCGCCCCCACCGCCGCGGCGATGGGGGCGATTGGGCGATATTCAGTCCAGACCGATCGGCTGGGTCCGCTCGATCAGCCAGTCCAGCGCTGCGCCTTCGGTGCGTGTTTCCAGCCGCTCGCGCACCCAGGCGTGGTAGGCATTCAGCCAGCGGATCTCCTCGGCGCTCATCAGCGCCGGCTCGATCAGACGGGTGTCGATCGGGCACAGGGTCAGCGTCTCGAAGTACAGATAGCGGCCGAAAGCGCTTTCGCGCGGCTCGGCTACCGGCTGGTTGACCACCAGATTCTCGATGCGGATGCCCCACTGCCCCGGGCGGTAGATGCCCGGCTCGATCGACGAGATCATCCCGGCCTTCATCGCGCTCTGCGGCGACACGGGCGCATGGAAGGAGATCACCTGCGGCCCTTCGTGCACGTTGAGGAAGTAGCCGACCCCGTGCCCCGTGCCATGACCATAGTCGCACTGCTGCTGCCACATCGGCTTGCGGCAGATGGCATCCAGCAGCGGCGCACCGATGTTTTCGGGAAAGACCGTCTCGGCCAGCGCAATGTGCGCCTTCAGCACCAGGGTGTAATCCCGACGCTGTTCGGCTGTGCTGTCTCCCACCGGCACCACCCGGGTGATGTCGGTGGTGCCGTTCTGGTACTGGGCGCCGGAATCGATCAGCAGCAGCCCGTCCCCCTCGATCATGCTGAAGGCGTCCTGGGTGGCACTGTAGTGCGGCAGCGCGCCGTTGGCCCGGAAGCCGGCGATGGTGCCGAAGCTCGGGGAGACGAAATGGGGTTGCCGACTGCGATGCTCACGCAGCATCCGGGCGATATCCAGCTCGGACATCGGCTCCGCGGCCGCCAGCTTGCGCTCGAACTCGGCAAAGAAGCCGCAGAGCGCCACCCCGTCCTGCACCATCGCCTCACGGGTGTGGGCGATCTCGATCGGGGATTTGACCGATTTGAACAGGGTGCTGGGATTGATCGACTCCACCAGCGTGACGGCAGCCGGCAGATGCTGCAGCGTGCTGACCGCCACCTTGGCCGGGTCGAGCATCAGGGTGCCGCCGAGCGCGCCGAGATCATCGGCGACCTGGCCGTAAGGCAGCCGCTCGATGCCGGCCTCGTCCAGCAGCCGGCAGGCGGCCTCGTCCAGCCGCGACGCATCGACGTACAGCCGGGCGCTGTCGTTTCCGATCAGCAGATGGGACAGGAACACCGGGTTGTAGGCCACGTCGCTGCCCCGCAGATTGCTCAGCCAGGCAATGTCGTCCAGCGCGGACAAGAGCAGATGATCGGCGCCCTTCTGGCGCATCGCCTCGCGGACCCGTGCCAGCTTGTCGGCGGCCGACTCGGCAACGAAAGCGGGCTGATGCGGGCGCACCGTTTCGGCCGGCAGCGGCGGCCGATCGGCCCAGAGCTGCGCCAGCAGATCGGCCCCCGCGCGCAGCCGGATATGCCGGGCCTTGAATGCCTGCTCCAGCTGCCGGCGGGCTGCCAGCGACAGCATGTCGGCCGACACCCCGACCTGAGCCTGCGGGGGCAGCGTGCCGGCCAGTGCATCGACGTGGGTTCGGCCCTGCCCGAGCTTCTGCAGTCGGATGCCGGTGCCGGCCAGTTGCTGCTCGGCCTGCTCCCAGTAGCGACTGTCGGCCCACAGTTCGGCACTGTCGGCCGTCACCACCAGCGTGCCGACCGAACCGGTGAAGCCCGACATCCAGCGCCGCCCCTGCCAGTGCGCCGGCAGATATTCGGACAGATGCGGATCGGCCGAAGGAATGATCCAGGCGCTCAGGCCCTCCTGCTGCATCAACGTGCGCAGCGCAGCCAGGCGTTCGGCGGGTGTGTTCATCGTCATCGTTCCTCGTATTGGATGGGATCACGCAGCCACCGGGATCGTGCAGCCCAGCCCAGTTTTGCGCGGACAAACCCGTTCATAACACGCGCTAGTATCCCCGATCAATCGACATCCTTCAGCATCCGGTTCAGAATCGGCACCATCAGCAACAGCACGCCGCCGGCCGCCAGGCCGATGAGGGTCAGCAGCCAATAGAAATCGGCCGCGCCCTCCTTGGTGTAGAAAGCCTCGAAGATCCGCCCGCCGGCGGTGAAGCCCAGGGACAGCGACAGGAAGTTGAGGGCGACCACCTGGGTCTGGAAGGCGGCCGGCGCGATCTTGGTGGCGAAGGACAGCGCGATCGGCGAGATCAGCAGCTCGGCCACCGTGATCAGGAAGATCGCCACCACGAACATGGCCATCGGCATCGTCTGGCCGGCCCGGATGAAGGGAATGAAGCAGTAATAGGCCAGCGCCAGCACCAGCAGCGCGCCGGCGAACTTCATCGGCGTGCGAGGCTGGCGCTCGCCAAGCGTCGTCCAGATCGCCGCCATGAAGCCCGACAGCAGGATCACCCACAGACTCTGGATCGAATTGGCCCAGGGCACCGGCACGGTGAAGCTGCCGTAGACCCGCGCCACCGACTCATCGAAATAGACGACGACCGAGGTGAAGACCTGGAACCACAGCGCCCAGAACACACAGGCTGCGACGAACAGCGGCACGAAAGCGGCAACGTGGCGCTTTTCGGTGGCCGAGCAGACCGGGCTGAACAGCAGATAGCCGAAGTAGGCGAGGATGGCGACGATGATCACGCCCAGCAGCACCTGCGAAAAATTGCCGATATGCAGCCAGCCCAGCCCGACGACCAGGGCGATCAGCGCCAGTACCCCGACGGCCACCCGTGCCGCCCGGCGGGCCTGCGCCGGCGTGAGCGGGTTCGGCGCCGGCCGGCGCGGCAGCGCAGCGCGCCCGCGCGAATACTGCCACAGTCCGAAGGCCATGCCGACGGCCGCCGCGCCGAAGCCGTAGTGGAAGCCCAGCTCGCTCTGCAGCAAACCCGTGAGCAAGGGACCAAAGAAGCCGCCGATATTGATCGAGATATAGAAGATCGAGAAACCCGCATCACGCAAGGGGCGCAGCGCTTCATCCTCGTACAGCGAACCGACCATCGCACTGGCCGAGGATTTGACCCCGCCGCTGCCGAGCGCGATCAGCACCAGACCGATCAGCAAGCCCGGCACCCCGGGTACGATGGCCAGCGCAATATGACCCAGCATCACCACCACCCCGGACCAGAACAGGGTGCGTTCGGCGCCCAGCACCCGGTCGGCCAGCCAACCGCCCAGAATCGCCGCCAGATAGACGCTGCCCCCATAGATGCCGACGATGCCACCGGCCAGCCCCTGATCGATGCCCAGCCCGCCTGCCGAAACGGCGTAATAGAGGTAGATCAGCAGGATGCCCTGCATCCCATAGAACGAGAAGCGCTCCCACAGCTCGATATGAAAGAGCGTGGACAAGGGCCGAGGATGGCCGAAGAAGGTATTGGGTGGATGCCCCGGGTTCATGCTTGCTCCCTCCTGTTTTCTGCGGCCCGGTGTCTCTGCGCGCCGGCCTCCGGACGGCCCGATGGCACCCCGGGACATCCGTCCTGCCGGCCCGTCTCGTGCCCTTCGTCCTTCCGTGCTCGCGCCCGATGCCGGGCATCATCGGACATATTACGCCGATGCCGAAACCCTGTCCGGCCGGGAGAACCCGCTGGGCCGGCCGTACCCCCGGTCCCGGCGCCGGATGCGAGGCTTTGGGGCTGTTTGGGCTGTTTGGGCTGCTGGGCTTCTATGCGGCTGGGCGGCGGTGCCACCGGGCCGCTGAGCCGTGATGCCGCTGGTATCATCGGACGGGCAGACGCACATCCCATCGGCCCCGGGTACGCCCCGGCGCTGTCGCCTGCTGCGCTGCCCGCCCCCAGTCGGCGGTCTCTCCCGTCCCCGGCCGGCATGGCCCGGGCTCCTCACCCAACCGTGACAAGGAACCCATCCTGAAACGACTGCTGATCCTTGGAACCGGCGGCACGATCGCCGGCGTCGCTGCGGCCCCCGGCAACACCGTCGGCTATCGTGCAGGCGCATTGCCCATCGAGCAGATCCTGAGCACGGTGCCGGCTCTGTCGGCGCTCGGCCAGATTCAGGCCGAACAGAGCTTCTCGATCGCCAGCGAATGCCTGAACAGCGAGCACTGGCTGTTCCTGGCCGAGCGTCTGCGCAGCGCGCTGAACGCCACGACGCCACCCGATGCGATCGTGCTGACCCACGGAACCGACACGCTGGAGGAGACCGCCTTCTTCCTCTCGCTCACCCTGCCGACCAGCCGGCCGGTCGTGCTGACCGGCGCCATGCGTCCGGCCACCGCGCTGAACGCCGACGGGCCTGGCAATCTGTTCAATGCCGTGCGCTTCGCCTCGGCCGCGCACGACGCCGGCATCGGGGGCAGCTTCGTCTGCTTCAGCGAACAGGTGTTCTGCGCCGAGCAGGTGGCGAAAGTCCATGCCAATCACAGCGACGCCTTCAAACCCCGCTTCGGACAGCCGGTTGCCTGGCTGGAAAACGGGACGCCGCGCTGGCCGCCCCGCTCGCCCTGCCGGCTGAGCGGCATGTTTGCGCAGCTGCCGCTGCCAGCTCCCGCACAGCTGCGTCCCGATGGCAGCGTTGACTCGCCCCCCTCCGGGCCACGCCTGCCTCCGGTGGCCCTGGTGCTGCAGCACGTGGATTGCGACGAGAGCGTCATCGACTGGCATCTGTCACGCGGCTGCCGGGGCATCGTGCTGGCCGGCACCGGCATCGGCACCATGCCCGGAGCCATGCGTGCGGCACTGCGCCGCGCCCGTCAGCAGGGATGCCAGGTGGTACGTGCCAGCCGGATTCCGGCCGGTCACGTCGGCCGCAACACCGAAGCCGACCCTGCCGACAGTGACGAAGCCCTGGGCTTCATCGCCGCCGGCTGGCTCGATCCGCTGAAGGCGCGCATCCTGCTGC
>JBHADS010000127.1:0-6490 GCA_041855185.1 Lautropia sp.
ATCACGGCGCAGGTCGCAGTGGACTCGCCCGAAGCCTATGATCTGGCTTCGCTGGCGGGCGGCGCGGTGGCCGGGCGGCGTCTGGCGCTGCAGATCATCAATCGTCACAGCCTGTTTTTCGTCGATGGGAGACTGATTCAGTGATGAACGCTTTGCACCGGGAGCGCTGGTTCCCCGTCTGGCTGGTCGTCCCCGGTTCGGTCGGGATGCTGGTGCTGTGGCTGCTGCCGCTGGCCATGCTGGTCCAACTGGTGACATCGCTGTCGCCGGAGGCGGTGCAGGGCGGCTTCCGGATGGCGGAGCTGCTGTGGCAGGACGAGATCGTTCAGCAGCAGATGGCGCTGCAGGCCGGGCGCCTGTCGCTGGCCCTCGTGCTGGAGGTGGGGCTGGGGTTGCTGTTGGCACGCCTTTTGCCGGTGCACGGCAGGATGGCCGGCTTCTGGTGCGTTGTGCTGTTGCTGGCGCTGCTGACACCGCTGACGGTTTCGTCGATGAGCTGGCAGCTCCTGCTCGATCAGCAGTTCGGGCTGCTGCCCACGCTCGATGCCCTGTTCGGCACGGCGCTGGAGGCCGGGGTGCTGGCTTCCTGGCCTGCGGCGCCGGGAAACAGTCTGCTGCTCTATCTGCTGCGCGATCTCTGGCAATGGGTGCCGTTGTTCGCCTTGCTCTGCTACGCCCGGCTGCGCTCGATCGAGCGGGTTCGCTATCAGGCGGTGCTCTTCGACGGGGGCTCGGCCTGGGATGCCTTCCGGCTGCTGGAATGGCCGCTGCTGAAGCGCCAGATCATGCTGGGCGTGCTGTGCAGACTGCTGGCAGGAGCCATGATCGATGTCGATCTGTTCCATGTGCTGAGCCGCGTCGACGAGGGGATGATGAGCTCCATGTCGGGTAACGCGCTGGCGCTGCAGGGGATTGCGTCGATGATCGGGCAGACGCCGTTCTCGTGGCTGCTGCCGACCCTGCTGTCGTCGGCCGAACACATCGGCCCCGCGGCGGTGCCGGTGCTGAGCACCTATCTGGCGGTGGGACAGGCGATTCTGGTGTTGCCGCTGATGGTGGCCTTGCTGGTGCTGGTGGCGCGCTTCCCGATGGTGCCGTTGGCACGTCCGGCCGCTCTGCGGGGGGCGACCCGCTTTGGTCGTCTGCGGCGAGGCTGCTTGCGCAAGGCAGGCCGGCTGCTGGTGCTGGGAGGCTATCTGCTGTTCTGCCTGCTGCCGGTGCTCTGGCTGGCTGTCGTCGCCTTGACCCTCGAGTTGCCCGAAGGAGCCGGGAAGAGCGTGGGCTTCGGCAATTTCATGGCGGTGCTCGAAGATCCCGTCTGGCAGGTGAGTCTGGGCCGCTCGGCGCTGCGTGCGGCGCTGACGGCGCTGATTGCCGTGCTGCTGGCGCTGCCGATGGCTTATTCATGGTCGCGGCGGATGCTGGCCGGCGACCGCCTGATGGCCACGCTGATGATGGTGGCGCTGATGATGCCCGCCGTGGTGCTGGCCCTGCCGATGGCCGAGATCAACGAGATGCTCGGCTGGCGAAACATGCCGCTGGCCGTGGGGGTGGCACATCTGGTCTATGCCGTGCCGGTGGCGGTCTGGATTCTGGTCAGCTGGCTGGCCCGGGTGTCGCCTTCGCTGGACGCAATGGCCATGGCCGACGGTTTCAGCTTCATGCAGTTTCTGACCCGTGTGCTGGTGCCCGCGATCCGCCGTGGGATCTGCATGGCATTTCTGGCCTGCTTCCTGATGAGCTGGATGGAGTTCCTGTTTGCCCGCGTGCTCGGCTCGGCGGTCTGGCCGCCGGCGGTGGGGCTCCTGTCGGAGTCGGAGGGCGCGCTGATGTCGGCTTCGGCCGAGGTGCAGCCCGTCGAATGGCGGGTGCTGGCGGCTGCTGCCTGGCTGGTGCTGCTGCCGGTGCCGCTCATCCTGATGCTGGCGGGCCGACAATTGCCCGCGCTGCTGTCGATGCTGCGGATTCCGGGGGCGGCCCGCCTGCCCGAGCAGGCGCTGGAGCAGGACTGAGGCCATTGCTCCCGGGTCGGCGCCGGCGCTGAAGGCCGGCCCGGACGGGGTCAGCGGCTCTTGCTGCGCGCCGAGGCGAAGGCCATCGCCAGCGCGCTCTGGGCGGGCTCGGGTTGGCGGTTGTAGCCACCCCCGCCCGGACGACGATTGCCGCCGGCATCACCACGGCCACCCTGGCCACCGCGCGGCCCATTGCCGCGAGCATCGTTGCGTCCGGCTCCGGTCGGCGCCCCCTGGCGTCCGCTGCCGCTGGCACCCGGCTCGTCCGACATCCGCATCGTCAGCGCGATCCGCTGGCGCTTGATGTCCACTTCCAGCACTTTCACCTTCACCAGATCGCCGGTCTTCACGACTTCGTGCGGATCTTTCACGAAGCGATCGGAGAGCGCCGAGATGTGGACCAGCCCGTCCTGGTGCACGCCGATGTCGACGAAGGCGCCGAAGTTGGCGACGTTGGTGACGACCCCCTCCAGCGTCATGCCCGGCTGCAGGTCGGCCAGGGTTTCGACGCCTTCCTTGAAGGTGGCGGTCTTGAACTCGGGGCGGGGGTCGCGGCCGGGTTTCTCCAGCTCCTTCAGAATGTCCTGGATGGTGGGCAGACCGAATTGCTCGGTGGTATAGCGGGCGGGGTCGAGCCTGCGGATCACCTCCTTCTGACCCACCACTTCCTTGATGCCGAGCTTCAGGTCATTGAGCATCTTCTCGACCACCGGATAGGCTTCCGGGTGCACGGCCGAGGCATCGAGCGGGTTGTCGCCGCCCTGGATGCGCAGGAAGCCTGCCGACTGCTGATAGGCTTTGGCGCCCAGGCGGCTTACGTCCAGCAGCGCCTTGCGGTTGGCGAAGGGGCCGTTCTGGTCGCGGTGGCGGACGATGTTCTCGGCCAGCGAACGGCCCAGTCCGGCAATGCGGGTCAGCAGCGGCACGCTGGCGGTGTTCAGGTCCACGCCCACGCCGTTGACGCAGTCCTCGACCACGGCATCCAGCGCCTTGGCGAGACGGGTCTGGTTCACATCGTGCTGATACTGGCCGACGCCGATGGCCTTGGGCTCGATCTTGACCAGTTCGGCCAGCGGGTCCTGCAGGCGCCGGGCGATCGACACCGCGCCGCGCAGGCTCACGTCCAGCTCGGGGAACTCGGCGGCGGCCAGCTCCGAGGCCGAATAGACCGAGGCGCCGGCCTCCGAGACCACGGCCTTCACCAAACGCAGCTCAGGGTGACGGCGGATCAGATCGCCGACCAGCTTGTCGGTCTCGCGCGATGCTGTGCCGTTACCGATCGCCACCAGACTCACGCCGTGGGTGCTGCCGAGCTTGGCCAGCGTGGCGATGGCGCCATCCCAGTCGTTGCGCGGCGCGTGAGGGTAGATGGTGCTGGTGGCCACCAGCTTGCCGGTGTCGTCGACCACCGCCACCTTCACGCCGGTACGCAGGCCGGGGTCCAGCCCCATCGTCACCTTGCGGCCGGCCGGCGCGGCCAGCAGCAGATCCTTCACGTTCAGACCGAAGACGCGGATGGCTTCTTCCTCGGCCTTCTCGCGCAGGATGGTGATCAGCTCGCTCTCGATCTGCCAGGCCAGCTTGATCTGCCAGGTCCACCGCACGGTCTGCAGCAGCCACGGATCGGCCGGGCGGCCCTGATCGCTGATGCCGGCGCGCGAGGCGATCAGCCGTTCGCACCAGCCCGGCCCTTCGACCCCCTCGATCTCCTCGGGCAGCTTCAGGCTGAGCTGGATGACCTCCTCGCGGCGGCCGCGCAGCAGCGCCAGGGCACGGTGCGAGGGAATCTCGGCCAGCGCTTCCTGATAATCGAAATAGTCGGCGAACTTCGCGCCGGCTTCGGTCTTGCCCTCGGCCACCTTCGAGATCAGCACGCCTTTTTCCTGCAGGCGTTCGCGCAGCCGGCCCACCAGATCGGCATCCTCGGCGAAGCGCTCCATCAGGATCTGACGGGCTCCGTCCAACGCCGCCTTCGCGTCCGCCACCCCGGGGTTCTTGTCGCCGTCGGCGTTGGTGAAGGCCTCCTTCAGGTATTTGGCGGCCTCGGCGTCCGGCGAGAGGGTGGGGTCGGCCAGCAGGGCGTCGGCCAGCGGCTCCAGCCCGGCCTCACGGGCGATCTGTGCCTTGGTGCGACGCTTCGGCTTGTAGGGGGCATAGAGATCTTCCAGCCGCTGCTTGCTGTCGGCCTCGTCGATCCGGGCCGCCAGCTCGGGGGTGAGCTTGCCCTGTTCGTTGATCGAATCGAGGATCGCCTGGCGACGCTGGTCCAGTTCGCGCAGATAGGTCAGCCGCTCGGACAGGTGCCGCAACTGGGTGTCATCCAGGTTGCCGGTGACTTCCTTGCGGTAGCGGGCGATGAAGGGCACGGTGGCGCCTTCGTCCAGCAGGGCGATGGTGGCCAGCACTTGTTGCGGGCGGATCGACAGTTCGGTGGCGAGACGTTGTTCCAGCGGCAGGGGCATAGGAGGAAGGATGCAAAGACAAACGAAAAACGTGGCCCGGCAGAATAGCAGGGATGGCGCACGTTGGCAGAATGATGAAGGCGGATCGCGGGGGATCGACGAGGAAAGCGTGGCAAATCGTGGCAAGCCGTGGACTCTGTGCGATAATCGCCGGCTGTGGGCCGTTAGCTCAGTTGGTTAGAGCAGAGGACTTGGCTGATCTCCCCCTTCGTCGGGCATGGTGCCCTGCGGAGCATGCAGGCCGGCTGCCATGGGTATTGCCATTGGCTGTCGGCGGGGCAGGCGATTCGTGGGTTGGCGGATGACACCGCACATGGCGCACATGGGAGAGATCGCTTCGGGTTGCGCAAGGTAAGTTCACTCTGCCTTGACGTAGAACTTCTCAAATTCGGTGAACGCTGGGGCGCTTTGCGCCGTGCCAACGCCGAGCGAAGCCCGTCCACCTGGCAGGGTTTTTGGCTGGCGCCCATCGGGCGGAAGCGGATGACCCTGCAAGCGGGCGGGAACGTGTAGAGACTCGACGGGAAGGCCGAAAGGCAAGACAGAGTCCAGACCACGAACCGGAAACGGGCGGCGAAAGCCGAAGTGGTACGCATAATCCTTTGGTCGTTGGTTCGAGCCCAACACGGCCCACCATTTCTGCAGATCACGGATCACGGATCACGGATCACGGATCACGGATCACGGATCACGGATCACAGTCTCAGGTCTCAAGGTCCATCCCGGCCAGCCGCCGTCGGGTGATGAGCCTGTCGATGATCACCGCGATCAACCGATTGCCGACTCTGACTCTGACTCTGATCCCGATCCTTTCGGCGCTGGCGATCGGAGCCGGTCCCGCAGCCGAGCGGCCGCCTGGCCGCCTCAAGGGCGCAGATCTTGCCTGGTACATCCGGACCTTGCGCGGCGCATCCGGACGCGGCATAACCCGGCAGCTTGGCAGGGCAAGCAGGTTCAAGCAGGGCAAGTGGCTCAGTGGCTCAGTGGCTCAGTGGCTCAAGCCGGGCAGATCCCGCCGGTGGTACCCCCCGGAATGTGCTTCATATTTCAGGAGCGTTCTTGACTTTGCGTTGTGCGATTGCTTGAAATAATGTCGCTTCCCTCGTTTCTGTTCCATGTCATGCACGGTATTTGCGTCTCGTGCACGCATTGCGTTGTCTTTGTATCTCCGTGCCGGGATTTTGTCGTTTGATTTATCAGGCGATGGTTATGTTTCCGGCATGTTGCAGAAAATGCCGATGCATTCACGCCGAGAGGGTTTGGCGACAAATCAGCGCTTCTCCGGTGCATCCTGCGAAGCGCTTATGCGCTGCGCCACAGCGCGTTATGCGAGCGTGTCATGAGCTTATTCGTCTTGCCGCGAAAGATCGCGGGGCGTGCGGTTTGTCCGGCGCCGGTGCGTCGTGTACTGCGCTGATTCGTCGGCAGCCTGACCGGGATTTTCTGCCGCTGTCCGGGAAAGGATTGAAAAGGCAGGGGAAAGGGCTTGCGACGGAGCTTTGGTGTGACAAGGGGCGCCGAGAAAAGGGGCGCAGCGGGAAATCAGGGGGCACGGCTGGCTGCCGTGGACTGGTCCTGGTGCCCTGGGGTTTCCCCCGCTTGCGATTCGGCGCCAATGGTGCAGCGTGCAGACATCGGGCCGTGCTGGCGTGTTGTATTCATGAAATATCGTTGCATGGCCGATATTTCACGGGGTTGCGGGGCGCCTGGCCCGCAATGAGCATGGAAATTTCCCGCCATATAAGTAAAGAAATGCGCAAAGTCCAAAATTTGGCGTATTCTTGCAGGTACACTTCAAATCACGGGATATTTACCTCGATGGCTTCGCTGATCGACCTCAATCGTAAAATTGCCAAGCTCCAGAAGCAGGCCGATGCAATCAAGAATCGCGAAAAGAAAGGCGTGATTGAGCGCATCCGACAGGCAATCCTGCATTATGAGCTGACGCCTGCCGACCTGTTTTCGGAAACGGGCGAGCCAGCACGGCGTGGCAGGCGTTCGGCAAACAGCAATTCC
>JBHADS010000128.1:0-5377 GCA_041855185.1 Lautropia sp.
GAAGCCGTGGGGCTGGCCACCTTCGACGGCAAGCCCTACTACCTGTTCACCAGCGACGAAGGCGATGCCGCAGCCAATCTGACCGGCAAGTACCTGAAGCTGGACTACGAGAAGGGTCTGCCGAAGGCGCCCTGAGCGCCCTGCCCGAGCCCGCCCGTCAGGGCGCGGCTCGGGGATTCTTCAGCCCGGTCCCTTCAGCCCTGCTTCTGCCGCCCTTCGACCCAGGTTTTGACGATCAGGGTCAGAAGGGCGAACATCGCCAGCAGCGAGGCCACGGCGAAGGCGGCCGTCGATTGATACTCGTTGTAGAGGCTTTCGACGTAGAGCGGCATGGTGTTGGTCAGGCCCAGAATGTGACCCGAGACCACCGACGCCGCGCCGAATTCGCCCATTGCCCGGGCCGTGGACAGGCTCACGCCATAGAGCAGACCCCAGCGGATCTTCGGCAGCGTCACATGCCAGAAAATCTGCCAGCGCGAGGCGCCCAACACGGCGGCGGCCTGCTCCTCCTCGTCGCCCTGCGCCTGCATCAGCGGAATCAGTTCGCGCGCCACCAGCGGCATGATCACGAACATCGTCACGATGATGATGGCCGGCACGGTGAACATCAGCCGGATGTCGTGCTGCGCCAGCCACGGCCCGAACCAGCCCTGCGCGCCGAACAGCAGCACATACATCAGCCCCACCACCACCGGCGAGATCGCAAAGGGCAGATCGATCAGCGCGCTGAGCGCGGACTTGCCCGGAAAATCGTGCCGCGCCAGCAGCCAGGCGGCCACCACGCCGAACAGCACATTGATCGGCACCGCCACCAGCACCGTCAGCAGCGTCAGCCGAATCGCCGACAGCGCATTGGGATCGCTGAGCGCGCCCCAGTAGGCCGAGAGGCCACGCTGCAGCGCCTCGGCAAACACCACCCCCAGCGGCAGCACCAGAAAGATCAGTACGAAGCCCAGCGCCAGCGCCAGCAGCAGGCCGCGCACCGCGGCCGGTTCACCCGTCACACCGGGCGCATCCAGAATGCCCGACGTTCTCATGTCCTCACCTCCTGCCGACGGTATTGCCACAGCTGCAGGCCGTTGATCACCAGCAGCATCAGAAAGGACATCAGCAGCAGCACCAGCGCCACCGCCGATGCGCCCTCGTAATCGAACTGTTCGAGCCGGCCCATGATGACCAGCGGCGTGATCTCGGACTCCATCGGCAGGTTGCCGGCGATGAAGATCACCGAGCCGTATTCGCCGACCGCCCGCGCAAAAGCCATCGCAAAGCCGGTGGCCAGCGCCGGGGTCAGCGCCGGCAGAATCACCCGGCTGAAGGTCTGCCAGCGATTGGCGCCCAGGCAGACCGACACTTCCTCCAGGTCATGCCCCAGCCCTTCGAGCACCGGCTGCACCGTGCGCACCACGAAGGGTATGCCGATGAACACCAGCGCGATCACCACCCCCACCGGGTTGAATACCAGTTGCAGCCCGGCCGCCTCGGCCCAGCGACCGACCCAGCCATTGCCGGCCAGCAGCGCCGTCAGCGCAATGCCCGCCACCGCCGTCGGCAGCGCAAAGGGCAGATCGATCAGCGCATCGACCAGCTTCTTGCCGGGAAAGTGGTAGCGCACCAGCACCCAGGCCAGCACCAGGCCGAACACCACATTGACGATGGCCGCCAGCAGCGATGCGCCCAGACTCAGCTTGTAGGAAGCCACCACGCGCGGCGAGAAAGCCACGTCGACGAAACTGGCCCAGTCCATGCCCAGCGTCCTCACCACCAGGCTCGACAGCGGCATCAACACCATGATGCCCATGAAAAACAGGGTCCAGCCCAGGGCCAGACGAAAACCTGGCGATCGCCTTCCAGAACGCGCCATCCCAATCTCCTTGGAGCGTGTCATGCATCTCTTCGTCCCCGCAAAGGCGTGCACTGCAGTCAGCGCGGCAACGAGCAGGCAAATGACACGCTCTACGAATAGATCCGATCGAAAGTGCCGCCCTCGACGAAATGCCGCTGGTTGGCTTCCTTCCAACTTCCAAAAGCCTGCTCGACGGTGAACATCTCCAGCGCCGGCAGACGCTCGGCCACCTTCGCAGCCACCGCCCGGGAACGCGGCCGGTAGCCATGCTCGGCGATCAGTTCCTGCCCGGTCTCGGTGTAGAGGTAGCGCAGATACGCCTCGGCCACCGCCCGCGTGCCCTTGCGATCGACGTTGCGATCGACCACCGTCACCGCCGGCTCGGCCAGAATCGACATCGACGGATAGATGATCTCGATCTGCCCGGGCAGCTCGCGGTGCAGCAGCCAGGCTTCGTTCTCCCACGACAGAAAGACATCGCCCAGATTGCGGCGCACGAAGGCGATCGACGCCCCCCGCGCACCGGCCGACAGCACCGGCACATTGGCAAAGAGCCTGCGCATGTAGTCCATTGCCGCCTGCTCGCCGCCATAGTGCAGCCGCGCATACTCCCAGGCCGCCAGATAATTCCAGCGCGCCCCGCCCGAAGTCTTGGGGTTCGGCGTCATCACCTTCACATCCGGGCGCACCAGATCGTCCCAGTTGCGGATGTTGCGCGGATTGCCCTGGCGCACCACCAGCACGATGGTCGAGGTGTAGGGCGAACTGTTGTCCGGCAGACGCTTCTGCCAATCGCGCGGCACCCAGTTTCCCTTGCGGTGCAGCGCATCGGTGTCGGTGGCCAGCGCCAGCGTCGCCACATCGGCATCCAGCCCTTCCATGATCGAACGCGCCTGCTTGCCCGAGCCACCGTGACTCTGCAGCACCTGCAGGGGCTGGCCGGTCTGCTCCAGCCAGTGCCGGCAGAACACCTCGTTGTAGGCCGCGTACATCTCCCGGGTCGGATCATAGGAGACGTTCAGAATCTGCAGCGGTGCGGGCGTCTCGGCCCGCGCCCTGCCCAGCCCCACCAGCGCCGCTGCGCCCAGCAGCCCCAGTGTCGCGCATCGTGTAGCCACCGTCATCGTCCCTACAGCACCATGCCCGCCGCGACGGTATGGTTGCTGGCCTCATCGATCAGAATGAAACTGCCTGTACGCGGACTGTCGGAGAAACGGTCCGGCAGCAGCGCCTGAGCCGCCTGGATGGCAACCGTGCCGATATCATTGGCTGACAGACCATCGGCCGGCTCATAGACGAGGGTCTGCAGGTTCAGACGCTCCTGCACCTGCAGCTTCACCTGCGACTCCCGGGTGGACTGCCGCAACCGATAGCGGCGGCCCGGCACGAAGGCATCGTTGTCCAGCCAGGCCAGCCGTGCCCGCAGCTGCCGCGTGGGCTCGGGCGCAGCGCCCTGGGCCACCAGCACATCGCCACGCGACACATCCAGATCGCGGTCCAGATAGACCATCACCGAGTCACCGGCATGTGCCCGCTCGACATCGAGGCCACCCAGCACGATGCGCGCCACCTCGGCCTGCTGCAGCGACGGAAAGACCTGCACCGCATCGCCCGTGCTCAGCGAGCCGGCTTCCAGCCGCCCCGCATAGGCACGGTTGTCCTCGGCGGTGTGGCCGCCCCAGCGCATCACCAGCTGCACTGGCAGACGCAATGATTCGTGCTCGAAGGAATCCAGATCGAGCGACTCCAGCAGGCTCAGCAGCGGCAGCCCTTCGTACCAGGGCATGTTCTCCGAACGCTCGACCACGTTGTCGCCGCGCAGCGCCGACAGCGGCACGAAGTGCGCCTGCTGGTGCTCGCCCAGCCCCGACAGCAGCGCGCGGCAGGAAGCCACGATCTGCTCGTAGCGTTCGCGGTTGTAGCCGATCAGATCCATCTTGTTGATGGCGAACAGCAGATGGCGGATGCCCAGCAGCCGCGCCAGCGCCGTGTGACGGCGCGTCTGCGTCAGCAACTGCCCGCCCTCGCAGCGCGCCGCGTCGACAAGGATCACCGCCGCATCGGCCGTGGAAGCCCCCGTCACCATGTTGCGGGTGTACTGCTCGTGCCCGGGGCAGTCGGCGATGATGAACTTGCGATTCAGCGTCGAGAAATAGCGATAGGCGACATCGATGGTGATGCCCTGCTCACGCTCGGCCTCAAGTCCATCGGTCAGAAACGACAGATCCAGCTCGCCCTCGGCCACCCGCTTGTTGCGCGCCGCGCTCAGCGCCGACAGCTGATCGGCCAGAATGCCGCGCGCATCGTACAGCAGGCGCCCGATCAGCGTGCTCTTGCCGTCGTCCACACTGCCGGCCGTGATGAAGCGCAGCAGACCGGCCTGTGCCGCCTGCTCCTGCGCCTGCAGTTGCGCCTTGTCCAGAATGGCATTCATCAGAAATATCCCTCGCGTTTGCGCCGTTCCATCGACGCCTCGTTGGTCTGGTCATCGAGCCGGGTGGCACCCCGCTCGCTCAGCGTCGCACTGGCGGTTTCCACCAGAATGTCGGCCGGCGTGGCCGCATCGCTGGCCACCGGGCAAGTGCAGGTGATGTCGCCCACGGTCCGGAAGCGCACCGAGCGCGTCTGCACCGTCTCGCCCTCCTCGGGCGGGGTCAGCGGCGTCACCGGCACCAGCAGCCCTCGCCGCTCCACCACCTCGCGCTCGTGCGCGTAGTAGATGCTGGGCAGGCCCAGGTTCTCGCGGGCGATGTACTGCCAGACATCGGTCTCGGTCCAGTTCGAGATCGGAAACACCCGCATGTGCTCGCCCTTGAACACCCGGGCGTTGTACAGGCTCCAGAGTTCGGGCCGCTGCGCCTTGGGGTCCCACTGGCCGAAGGCATCGCGGAAGGAGAAGATCCGCTCCTTGGCACGGGCCTTCTCCTCGTCACGGCGCGCCCCCCCCAGCAGCGCATCGAAGCCGAATTCCTCGATCGCCTCCATCAGCGTGACGGACTGCGCCGCATTGCGCGAATCCCCTTCGTTGCGCAGCTTCACCGTGCCGCGTCGGATCGAATCCTCCACCTCACGCACGATCAGCTTCTCGCCCAGTTCAGCCGCCCGCTGATCGCGGAAAGCCAGCACCTCGGGAAAGTTGTGGCCGGTATCGATGTGCAGCAACGGAAAGGGAAAGCCCATCGGGCGGAACGCCTTCTCGGCCAGCCGCAGCATCACCAGGCTGTCCTTGCCACCCGAGAACAGCAGCGCGGGCCGCTCGGCCGAGGCTGCCACCTCCCGCATGATGTAGACCGATTCGCTTTCGAGATCATCGAGATGCGAACGGGTTGCCGCACTCAATTCCTTAACTCCTGACATGAAGACCACACTCCTTGTGTTCTGCCGATTCCCACCACCAGCGCCCGGCACGGATCGATTCCCCCGGTGCCACCGCCCGCGTGCAGGGCGCACAGCCAATGCTGGGATAGCCCTGCGCATGCAGCGGATTCACCGGAATCTGATTTGCTTTCACATAATCCCAGACCTGATCAA
>JBHADS010000129.1:0-3232 GCA_041855185.1 Lautropia sp.
AAGCTGCTAAGTTATCGTGTTTATACAACGCCGACCAACCTGAGGTAGCTTTGAGATGTTATCCGGTTTGCCATGTTTGTGTCTGTCTGCCGATGATCGGTCAAGGGGACTTGGCAGGTGTCGCCCAATGCTTTAGTGTGGAGCATAAGGTCATGGGGAGGGGCTGTACTATTTCCTCATTTGGGGCTTTTTACGACAGGATCGTCATGAAAGAAATCAATCGCAATCCCAGCATGAAGGCGCTGGCGCCTCGTATGTCCAAGGTGGCTGCCGCAGTGGTGGGCGTGGTCTGTGGCTTGGCCTTCGGGCCGCTGCAGGCGCAGATCGATGTACCTGCTCAGGATTGGGAGCCTGATCCGGACGCGGACGTGATCACGCTGAAAGGCAATCTGGGTATTACCCATGATAACAATTTGTTGCGTGAAAACGACAACAACCGTTCGGCAATGTATGCGGGCAAGAGCAAGAGCGATACCTATTTGACTGGCGGACTCGGCATCGAATTTGACCGCTTGATCAGCCAGCAGCGCCTGCGCGCCCATGCCGATGTCGAAGGCTTCAAGTATCAGGAATATGACGATTTCGACAACGTCGGCTACGACGCCGGCGCCACCCTGGATTGGGTGATCGGACGCCCCCTGTTCGGCAGTGCCGGTCTGTCGACGCGCCGTCATCAGCCCACCATCCAGGATCGCGCAACCAACGCGGTGACCAACCCGTCCGGGGATCGCAACGAGGTCGATCGTCATCTGCTGTTCTTCAATGCAGGCTTTCGGATGACGCCCAGCTGGTCGTTGATCGGTGGGATCGAGCTGGACCGCAGCCGGAATACGCTGGAGGTCTATAAAGATACCGACTTCGATCGCAAAAGTGCGGAGGCGGGTGTCCGCTATGCGCCGGGAACCGGGGTCGAGGTGGACTTCGTCTATCGTCGCACCAATGGCGACTACAAGTCGGGTCAGCGCTATGACGACGACGGTGCTGCATTGCTGTGCACCACCGAGACCTGCCGCGAGAATGACTACGACGAGAACGAGCTGCTGTCGCGTATTCAGTATCGCCCGACCGAAGATAGCCGGCTGGCTGGTTACATCGGTTATACCAAGCGTGACTATGACCAGGGGGATCGTGACTTCAGCGGCGTGACCACCGGTTTCGATGTCGAATGGGCCTACAGTGGGGCTGTGCAGATGCGTGTGGGGCTGGCCCGCTCGATCGAGCCCGACGACGAAGCCGCAACGGCCTCCTACGCGGATACCTACCAGCTCAACTTCCAGCCGGTGATCCACGCGACCGGCAAGATCATCCTGTCGCCCTATCTGCGCTACTACGATCGTCGCTACAAGGGTGATCAGCTGCCGGCGGGGGTGGCCGAACGCCACGACAAGATCACGCACTTCGGTATCGAGACCGAGTATGAGTTCCGTCGCAACATGGCGCTCACGCTGAACGCAGGTCACGAGAAACGTGCCTCGAACCGCGACAACCTGGACTTCACGGCCACCGTCGTCGGTGCCGGGCTGCGCGTTCAGTTCTGATCGCCATGATGGCCCCGGAGTCCATGACCACTGCGGGGCCTTCCTGGTGAATGTGTACGCCTGTGCAACAGAGTGTTTGGCGCCAGCCGCGCTGTCGGGGCGGCTTATCCTCTCGGCAGCGATAACATTCACAGCAGGCGGGCAGATCCCTGGTCTAGAATCGGACCGTTCGGCTCTATCGGCCGGTTGGTGTGCCCGTAGGCGCTGCCTTCAGAGCGAGGTGCGCCACCGGACGGACCGATCCCCTTTTCTTAGGACGGCATCATTCATGATTCTTACCCGTTTCAAAAAGTTTTTGCTGGCGCTGCTCGCCTTGGCCGCCATCGGTTTGGCGCCCCAGGCATCAGCCCAGGTCGCTCGCAGCGACTACCTGCTGGGCCCCGGCGATGTGCTGCGGATTCAGGTCTTCCAATCTCAGGATCTGACCGTCGAGGCACGCATCTCCGAAAGTGGCGTGATCTCCTACCCGCTGCTGGGTGTGGTCAAGCTGGCGGGTCTGTCGCCGCAGCAGGCAGAAAACCTGATCGCCACCCGTCTGCGTGAAGGCCGCTTCCTGCAGAACCCCCAAGTGACGCTGAACGTGCTGCAGTTCCGCAGCCAGCAGGTGTCGGTGCTGGGCAATGTCACCACGCCGGGCCGTTATCCGCTCGAAACGACCGGGATGCGCCTGTCGGAAATCCTGTCGGTTGCGGGTGGCGTCACCGAAACTGGTGCCAACACCGTCATCCTGATGACGACCCGCAACGGCCGTCCGCAGCGGCTGGAGATCGATCTGGTCGAGATGTTCACCACCGGCGATCTGAGCAAGGACGTGGTGCTCCAGGCGGGCGACACCATCTTCGTTAACAAGGCGCCCAACTACTATGTCTATGGTCAGGTGCAGCGTCCGGGTCAGTACGCGCTGGATCGTGGCATGACGGTGGCCCAGGCCATTGCCAAGGGAGGCGGTCTGACGCTGCGTGGTACCGACCGTGGCATCCGTCTGCATCGTCGCGTGGGTGATCGCAACATCCAGGTGCTCGAGCCGAAGCTGGACGATCCTGTTCGTCCGGACGATCTGCTCTTTGTGCGCGAAAGCATCTTCTGATTGGAAAAGGGTGAAAAAGGCGGGCTTTCAGTCCGCCCAACAAAAACGGCGCCTTTGTGCGCCGTTTTTGTTGCTATCCCCGCTTTGATACGCCTTCGTTCGTTGTGCGGCTGAGAGGGACATAGGCATTTCCTGGCTGAATGGCAAGGTCTGTGGGGTGCAGATCGTCAGACTATGTGGTACGTTGATCCAGTTCATATGCGCTTTCAGGATGACTCGGTTATGCTGGGCAGCACTGTTCAGAGCATGTGTCGGCCTGGCATCCCGTGAAAGCGTGATGCCCGAGCGCGCCGAGAGGCTTTGTCGCCTGCGCGTGCCTGGGTCGAGTTTTCATCCGCTTTTCCCTTCAATCAGTCATCACCGTCATGTCCGGATCCAAATCCTCCTCTGTTGCCGGTAACACCGATCTCGTTGCTCAGGCTGCCACCCACGCCAAGTGCCGTTTCTGCGGCACGCAGTTGCGGCATACCGTTGCCAATCTGGGCATGTCGCCGATGGCCAATGCCATCCGCAAGCCGGAAGACCTCAACAAGATGGAGCCCTTCTTCCCGCTGCATGCCTACGTCTGCGAAAGCTGCTTCCTGGTCCAGCTGGAGGAGTTCCAGAG
>JBHADS010000130.1:0-5385 GCA_041855185.1 Lautropia sp.
GAGGCCAATGTGCGCCTGGGGCTGGCGCTGTCGGCCGACGAGATCGATTATCTGGCCGGGGTCTACACCGATCTGAAGCGCGACCCTACCGATGTCGAGCTGATGATGTTCGCGCAGGCCAACTCCGAGCATTGCCGGCACAAGATCTTCAACGCCGAGTTCGTCGTCGATGGCGAAACCAAGCCCCGTTCGCTGTTCCGGATGATTCGTGACACCCACGAGGCCCATCCGCAGGGCACGGTGGTGGCCTATTCGGACAATGCCGCCATCCTCAGCGGGGGTACGATCCAGTCCTGGGATGTGGACCCGCGCGACAAGCGCTACCACTGGTCGGAGCGGCCCGTGCAGCGTCTGCTGAAGGTCGAGACCCACAACCACCCGACCGCCATCGCCCCGCACCCGGGGGCTGCCACCGGCAGCGGCGGCGAGATCCGCGACGAAGGGGCCACCGGCCGGGGCGGCTCACCGCGCTACGGGTTGACCGGCTTCACCGTCTCGAATCTGCGTATCCCGGGCTGGAACCAGCCCTGGGAAAGCGCGGCCAGCAAGCCGCCGACGCTGGCGACGCCGCTGTCGATCATGATCGAGGGGCCGCTGGGCGGCGCAGCCTTCAACAATGAATTCGGCCGGCCGAACCTGCTCGGGTATTTCCGGACCTTCGAGACGCCGGCGGTCGAGCGGGAGGCGGGCAGCTGGGCCTGGGGCTATCACAAGCCGATCATGATCGCCGGTGGGGTCGGTTCGGTCGATCAGCAGCACGAGCGCAAATGCGGTCTGCCGCCGGGCTCGCTGCTGATCCAGCTGGGCGGCCCCGGGATGCGGATCGGTCTGGGCGGCGGCGCGGCCTCCAGCATGGCGGTGGGCAGCAACGCGGCCGAGCTGGATTTTGCCTCGGTGCAGCGGGCCAATCCCGAGATGGAGCGCCGGGTGCAGGAAGTGATCAACGCCTGCCGGGCGCTGGGCGAGGACAACCCGATCCTGTCGATCCACGATGTCGGCGCGGGCGGTCTGTCCAACGCATTCCCCGAGCTGGCCCATGACGCCGGCCGGGGCGCGGACTTCAGCCTGGCGAGCGTGCCGGTGGCCGAGACCGGCATGTCGCCGGCCGAAATCTGGTGCAACGAGTCGCAGGAGCGCTATGTACTGGGCATCGCGCCCGAGCAGCTCGAATTGCTGCAATCGATCTGCGATCGTGAGCGCTGCCCGCTGGCGGTGGTCGGTGTCGTCACCGAAGCGGAGCACCTGCGGCTGGCCGACCCCGATCAGGCGCCGGCCGTCGATATCCGGATGGACGTGCTCTTCGGCAAGTCGCCGCGGCTGCGCCGGGACGGGCGCACCACCGCACCGGCCGAGAACCCCGGCATGGACCTGTCGGGGCTGAACCTGGATACTCTGTGCAAGCAGATCCTGCAATTGCCGGCGGTTGCCAGCAAGAGTTTCCTGATCACCATCGCCGACCGGACGGTGGGCGGCCTCAGCGTGCGCGATCCGATGGTCGGTCCCTGGCAGGTGCCGGTGGCCGATTGCGCGGTCGGCATGCTCGACTATCGCAGCCATGCGGGTGATGCGCTGTCGATGGGTGAGCGCACCCCGGTTGCGGTGCAGGATTCGGCCGCTGCCTCCCGTCTGGCGATCGCCGAGGCGCTGACCAATCTGCTGTCGGCCGTGCCGGATGATCTGGGCATGACCAAGCTGTCGGCCAACTGGATGGCGAACGCCGGCGACCCGGCCCAGGACGCAGCGCTCTATGCGGCGGTCGAGGCTGCCAGCCAGATCTGCATCGATCTGGGTATCAGCATTCCCGTCGGCAAGGATTCGCTGTCGATGCGCGCGCGCTGGCAGGACGGCGGCAAGCAGGTCGAGGTCGGCTCGCCGGTCTCGCTGATCGTCACCGCCCACACCCCGGTCAGCGATGTCCGCCGTGCACTGACGCCGGAGCTGGATACCGAGACCCCGAGCTGCCTGGTTCTGGTCGATCTGTCGGCCGGCAAACAGCGCCTCGGCGGCTCGGCACTCGAACAGATCACAGGCCGTCAGGGCGATCCGGTGCCGGATTTCGAGGCGCCGGAGATGCTGCGCAGCCTGTTCGACGCCGTGCGGGCCGCCCAGGTGCAGGGGCTGCTGCTGGCCTGCCATGACCGCTCCGATGGCGGGCTGTTCGCCACCGTCTGCGAGATGGCTTTTGCCGGCCACTGCGGCGTGACGATGCAGCTGGACATGCTGACCATCGACGAGCTGAGTTCGGACGCCGGCGACTACAAGATCCGCCCGGAACAGGTGGCGCAGATGCGCGAGGAGCGGGTGCTGCGTGCACTCTTCAACGAGGAGCCGGGGGTCGTGCTGCAGGTCAGCCGCGCCAACCGCGACCGTCTGCTCGGCCTGCTGCGCGAGCATGGGCTGTCGGCGCATTCGCATGTGGTGGCCATGCCCAACCAGCAGGACACCATCGAGATCCACAACGATGCCCGCTGCCTGTTCAGCATGCCGCGTGCCACCTTGCAGCAGGCCTGGTCCGAGACCAGCCACCGGATCGCCAGCCTGCGGGACGATCCCGAATGCACCGCCCAGGCTTTCGAGCTGGAAGGCGCCGATGCCAGCGTGCCGGCGCCGCTGTCGGTGCATCTGTCGACGGCCTCGCTGCAGGCGTGGAACCATCCGCCGGCACCCGCGGTCGGCGGTGCGCGTCCCAAGGTGGCGGTGCTGCGCGAGCAGGGCGTCAACAGCCAGCGCGAGATGGCGGCCGCCTTCGATCTGGCCGGCTTCGAGGCCCACGATGTGCACATGAGCGACCTGATCGCCGGCCGCAGCCAGCTGTCCGACTTCCAGGCGATGGTGGTCTGCGGCGGTTTCTCCTACGGCGACGTGCTGGGCGCCGGCGCCGGCTGGGCGCGGACCATCCTGTTCCATCCGGAACTGACTGATGCCTTCGAGCGCTTCTTCCACCGTTCCGACACGCTGACCCTGGGGGTCTGCAACGGTTGTCAGATGCTTTCGCACCTGAAGGGACTGATCCCCGGTGCCGAACACTGGCCGCGTTTCGTGCGCAACCGTTCCGAGCAGTACGAAGGGCGGCTGTCCAGCGTCGAGATCCTGAACTCGCCCTCGCTGTGGTTGCAGGGCATGGCGGGCGACCGGCTGCCGATCGTGGTCTCGCACGGCGAAGGGCGTGCCGATTTCCTCGCCCCCGCCGAGCAGGCCGAGGCCGTGTCATCCGAACAGTTGGCCGCCCGCATCCAGGCTGCCAACCCAGCGATGCGCTTCGTCGATGGCCACGGCCAGCCGACCGAGCACTATCCGCTGAACCCCAACGGTTCGCCCCAGGGGGTGACGGGCTTTGCCAGCGCCGATGGCCGTGCCACGATCATGATGCCGCACCCGGAGCGGATGTTCCGTCTGGCGCAGTGGTCGTGGAAGCCGCGCGCGCTGGCGCAGACCGGCCTCGATCATTCGCCGTGGATGCGGATCTGGCACAACGCCCGCGCCCAGTTCAAGTGATCGGCTGAGCGCCAAGGGGGCTGTCTTCGGGTCAGCCCCTTCAGGGGCCGACCTGCTTCCGCAGCGGCGCGGCGCTGCCGCGCCTTCCGCGACGGCAGGCGGGCCTGTCGACGACGCAGCCCGCTCAGAGCCCCGCCGGGTAGGTATAGCCGGGAAACTCGCGTTCCAGCGTCTGCTTGAAGAAGCTCGAACGGAAACTCTGTTTCAGATCCTGCGCCCAGACTTTGGCTTCATCGCCCTTGCGCACCGCGACCACCTGCTGATAGGCCACCGGCGGATTCTCCAGGACCAGCGCACGGGTGAAGGGCAGGCCCGCCGCGGTGGCGAAATTGCCCGGCACGATCACCAGCGCGGCATCGGCCAGCGTGCGGGGCAGCTGCGCGGCATCGATCGGCACCAGTTTCAGCTTCTTCGGGTTGTCGGTCACATCCCGCTCGCTGACACGCAGCGGGTCCACATCGGCTTTCACGCTCAGCAGCCCGTGCTGCACCAGCAGCTGCAGCGCACGCGCCAGGTTGCTCGGATCATTGGGTAGTGTGACGGTCGCACCTTCCTGCACATCGGCCAGTCGCTTCAGGCTGTCCGAATAGATGCCCATCGGCGCGGTCGTGCTCTGCACCAGATCGACCAGATCCAGCTTCTGGTCTTCCTTGAAGCGGTTCAGATAGGTGATGTGCTGAAACAGATTGGCATCCAGCGCCCCCTGGGCCAGGGCCAGATTGGGCTGCACATAGTCGCTGAACTCCACCAGGCGCACGGTGTAGCCGGCTTTTTCGAGCTGGGGCACGATGGCTTTCTTCAGCACATCGTAGTTGTAGCCGGCCGTGGCACCGAGGGTCAGTTTCGATTTGGAGGGATCGGCGGCCTGGGCGTTGAGCGCCGACACCGACAGGGCTGCGGCGGCTGCCGCGAACATCAGACGACGACGTACAGGAAACATACTGGACTCCAGAAGGTTCTTTGCAGAAAAAGCGGCAGAAGAATGGCGTTCGGGCAGGCATGGCGACATGCCCTGTGCGCGAGGGAATGCATGGTCCCAGGGCGCCAGCGCCGATGCGGCGCGTATCGGGCCCATCGCAACCGGCATGGCAGCAATAGGCCGCGGGGCGCCATGATAGCGGCCTGCTTATGCGCTGGATGCATGTGCTTGGCTGGCTGTTGCAGGAGCAGCGGCCTATGCCTCGTGCGCCCGCTTCGGCTGGAGCCGCTGGCTCCAGGCACGCTGCAGGCTGCGCTTGATGAAACGGGCCGGATCGACGGCGCGGGCCAGCGGCGCCTCGACCGGGGCGGCCTCTCCCGCGGCCTCGGCGGCGATCATCTCAGCGCCCAGCGCGGCATAGAGCGCCCCCCGGCCTGCCAGACCGGTCAGCAGATAGAGGCCGGCACGACGCGGGATCGGCAGCCGGTCGTTGCGGGCCAGCGCATCGGCCTGGGCGGCGATCGCAACCGGATCGGGGGCACGTCCGATCATCGGCAGGTTGTCGCGCAACTGCAGGCGCTCGCCAATGGCGCTGGGGTGCCAGCATTCGGGGCGGTGCAGAAACTCGCGCAGCGCTTCACGCGCCTCTGCCGCCTCGCCAGCTGGCTGCGCAGCGGACGCAGGCCGTGCCAGCAGCGCCTCGTCCCAGTGTCCGCGCTCCAGCCACTGCCGATGTCGCTCCTCCGAGCGCAGCCAGAAACGGCCGGGACGGGTCAGGGCGAGGCCCAGGCCACCATCGATGGGCAGCAGTGCCGGGCGGCCGGGATCTTCCGAGGGCGACCCACCGTCGGCACGGGCCGTCCAGACCCGGGCGGCACTGAGCCGCAGGCGCCCATGCTCGGCCTCGCCCATGCCGGCGAGCACGAAACTCTGCTCTCGACAGGCCAGCACCATCACCTCGGCTTCGGCCA
>JBHADS010000131.1:0-3864 GCA_041855185.1 Lautropia sp.
CAACAACGGGGCGGGCATTTCAGCAACGTCAGACATTCGCAATCTACTCCTGAATCGGCGACAACACAGGCAGGGCACGGTGGCCACCTGCGCGCCCAGCATTCTCTGATAGGGAAAAAACGGCGGAAAGCAGT
The DNA here is from genome assembly GCA_041855185.1 of Lautropia sp. GTDB lineage: Bacteria > Pseudomonadota > Gammaproteobacteria > Burkholderiales > Burkholderiaceae_E > Lautropia. The sequence continues at coordinate 135 of JBHADS010000131.1, forward strand.
TCCCGCCCGAAGGCATTACTTGCGACCAACGGCCACCAATTTCAAGCCTACATCATCACTGTCGTAGGATTTCAGAGACCCTGTCACCAGTGCGCCAAACTCCAGCTGCAGGTCCCGGTACAGCAGATCGCCATCGAGCCGCGCCCCGGACTGGACATAGAGCCGTTTGCTGGCCCGGATCGGCCCGAGCACGGTGCCGGCCACCTGCACCACCGCGGCCTCGATCTCGCCCTCGACGTGCCCGGAGGATGCCACCCGGACAGCGCTGTTCTTCGGGTCCTCGGCGATCAGCGCCCCGTTGACGCGCCCTTCCACCTCGAGGCGTCCCGAAAAACGCAGCGAGCCCTCCACCAGGGCACCGCGGCCGATGCGATGAACGGATTTCTGTCGAGTACGCTTCATAGGGCTCTCGCTGGCAGGATCCCGGGCATGGCGGCCCGATACTCTTACGGAACTGCGGACACGACAAAGGGCGCCAACGCGCCCTTCGCCAAGAAAAACCGGACCCCTGTCAGACTGCACACGCCCAGCGCATGCAGGACAGGGCCAGCCGCATCAACGCTTCGAGAACTGCTTGCGCCGACGGGCCTTGCGGAAACCCACTTTCTTCCGCTCGACTTCACGTGCGTCACGCGTCACCAGACCCGCCGACGACAGCGCCGGTTTCAGGGTCGCATCGAAGTCGATCAGGGCACGGGTGATACCGTGGCGGACCGCACCGGCCTGCCCCGATTCGCCACCACCGTGCACGTTGACACGGATGTCGAAATCATTGGCCACATCGGCCACCGCCAGCGGCTGACGGACGATCATCCGGCCGCTTTCACGGGAAAAATATTCGGACAGATCACGACCATTGATGGTGATCTTGCCAGCGCCACGCCGGATGAATACCCGGGCGACAGAAGTCTTGCGTCGGCCAGTGCCGTAGTTGTATTCGCCGATCATCTTGATCTGACTCTCCGGATTCAGAACTGCAGGGGCTTGGGTTGCTGAGCAGCGTGGGGATGGTTCTCATCCGCGTACACTTTCAGCTTCTTGATCATTGCGTAGCCGAGCGGGCCTTTGGGCAGCATACCCTTGACCGCCTTCTCCAGCGCACGCCCCGGGAATCGGGCCTGCATCTTTTCAAAGGTAGTGGAGGAGATACCGCCGGGGTAGCCACTGTGACGGTGATAGACCTTGTCCTGGGCCTTGGTACCGGTCACACGGATACGGGAGGCATTGACGACGACGATGTAATCACCGGTGTCGACGTGCGGAGTGAATTCGGGCTTGTGCTTGCCACGCAAGCGACGGGCGATCTCGGCTGCGAGACGGCCCAGCACTCGATCCGTACCGTCGACGACATACCAGTCGCGCTGAACCTCGTGTGCTTTAGCAGAGAAAGTCTTCATGTTGCCTGACGCAAAAAACGCCACCTGTTATTGGGGTATGTGCCGAAGTGTGGCGGCCATGTGTGGCGCCCTGGCAGACTTCAAGCCCCAGGAGACGCTATCGATGACTCCGCTTTTGGCCGGGTTGGCAGAGCTTGGAAACCTGCCCAAAACGCGCCCGGCAATGAACTTCGATTCGGAAAGCTTCTGATTATAGCTGGATCAAAAAGCTTTAGTCAAAAACCAGACGCCGCCTTGCGACATCCCCGATCGGCACGTAGGTGAAAAGAAGATCGAAAGAGCGGCGGCGCCCTCGTGGACGCCGCCGCTCGCTTGGCGCACAGGCAGGGCACCCGCCCTGCCTCCTGGCACCGCGATCAGGTCTTGCTGCGGCCGCCGGTCACGACCATCAGACCCAGGAACAGCACCGCCCAGACAGCGGCGGCCACCCACCAGTGCATCGCGCCGCTGATCAGCGCCTGCCCCAGCAAGCCTGCCTGCACCACGTAGTACACCATCGGCACCAGCGTCTTGCGGATCACCTCGCCTTCGCGGTTGATCAGCCCGACCACGGCAGCAGCAGCCACCACGTTGTGCACGGCAATCATGTTGCCTGCGGCACCACCGATCGCCTGCAGCGCGACCACGACCGCCGCCCCATCCAGGCCCAGACCGATCTGCGTGGCCGTCGAGAACTGGAAGTAGGCAAACATCATGTTGCTGACGGTGTTGGAGCCGGCGATGAAGGCACCCAGCGCGCCCACCCAGGGCGACACATTCGGCCAGAAACCGCTGAACCAGGCAGCGGCACTCTGTGCCAGCACCGTCGGCATCGCCACCAGCGCATCCGGGGCGCTCATGTCGGCCGACCCGGAGTTGATGAACATCTGCACCATCGGCACGGCCAGCAGCAGCGCAGGAGCCGCCGAGACCATCGTGTCGCCGGAGCGTGCCCAGCCCCGCATGAAGGAGCGCAGGTTCATGCCGAACAGCAGAATGCAGCCGATCGACACCAGGATCAGGATCGTGCCCGGCGAATAAGCGAACTGCACCTTGGAGCTGATCGAAGTACCAAACAGGTTCGGCAGCGTGATCGTCAGCGCATCGCTGTTCAGGAAGGCCTTCAGTGAGGCGATCGAGCGCGACATGATGAGCAGGATGATCACCAGCACATAGGGCGAGAAGGCGCGGAACACTGAGAACTCCGGCTTCGAGTCATCAGAATGATCCTCGACGATCGAGCCCGTCCAGTGGGAATCCCAGCGCGACTTCTCCGGGAAGTCGAAGGTCTCACGCGGCACGAACAAGCCCCGCTTGGCGGCTGGCACCACGATCAGCAGGCCCAGGAAGCCGCCGATCATCGACGGAAACTCGGGTCCGAGGAAGGTCGCCACCAGATAATAGGGCACCGTGAAGGCCAGACCGGCGAACAGCGCAAAGGGCCATGCCTTCAAGCCCTCGACGAAGGAGCGTTTCTCGCCGAAGAAACGCGTCAGCATCCCGCACAGAATCAGCGGAATCAGCACCCCGACCGCGGCGTGCAGCAGGCCGACGTTGCCGACGATCTGCGTCAGATACTGATCCACCGTCAGCGGCTGGATGGCCTCGGCCACATCACCCTTGTTGATGCCGGACCACACCCCCAGCAGCATCGGCGTACCCACCGCGCCGAAGGACACCGGCGTCGACTGGATCACCAGCACCGCCATCACGCAGGCCATCGCCGGGAAGCCCAGCGCCAGCAGCAGCGGCGCGCCCACCGCCGACGGCGTACCGAAGCCGGAAGCCCCTTCGACCAGCGAGCCGAACAGCCAGGCCACGATGATCACCTGAACCCGACGGTCCGGCGAAATATCCATGAAGCCCTGGCGGATCGACTTGATCGCCCCGCTTTCCTTCAGGGTGTTCAAGAGCAGGATCGCGCCGAAGATGATGTAGAGCACCGTCAGCGCGACGATGACACCATTGACCGAAGCGGCGGCCAGCACATTGAAATCAGCCTTCCAGACGAACAGCGCCAGCAGCCCCGTCACCACATAGGCCGTACCCATCGACAGCAGCACCGAACGGCGCAGCACCACCAGCAACAGAAATACCGTCAAAATCGGTAGTGTTGCCAGAAATGTATGTAGAACACTCATACAACAGCCTCCAAATCAAGATTGCTAAGATCAATCGGATTCAATCCAGAGAGTATGCTGCGCATTTCCTGCAGCACCTCAACCATTCAATTCACGACACGAGATGAAAACCAATATCCAATGGATGGGACCGGGCACGATGCGCTTCATTGCCGACACCGGCAGCGGCCACCTGATCGGCATGGATGGCGCCCCCGAAGGCGGTGGCGAGAA
>JBHADS010000132.1:0-4999 GCA_041855185.1 Lautropia sp.
CACCAGGCGGTTGGGCACCGTGACGCCGTTGTTGAGGGTGTATGGCTGAAACAGCGGTTGAAATCTGTTGTGCATGGGTCCGGACGATCGTTGCCATGCGTGCCGGCCCGGTACGCTACGGCACAGTCCGGCACGCATGAAGGATTGCACAAGGCCGATGCTCAGCCCTGCGCAGCCACCACCTGCTGAAACAGCCGATACGAATGATGCTGTTTCTGCTCATCGAAAATATAGCTGACAACCATCAGCTCGTCGGCCGATATCCGCGCCTGCAGCGCCCTGTACTGCTCCGCCACACGCTCCCGGCTGCCGATCAGCGAGCAGGCCATCATTGGCTCGGCTGCTGCACGCTCGCCATCGGACCACAGCCCCTCCATCGACGCGACCGGCGGCATCAGCGGCTGCCGGCCGTTGCGCACGGCATTCAGAAAGAACTGTTGCTGCGTGGTCGCAAGATGATCTGCCTCCTCATCGGTTTCGGCCACGATCGCATTCAGGCAGACGATGACCTTCGGCTGCGGAAGCTCAGGCGACGGCCGGAAGGCTTCACGATAGGTCGCCAGCGCCCGTTCCAGCCCCTTCGGCGCAAAATGCGCACCGAACACATAGGGCAGCCCCATGTCGGCTGCCAGATAGGCGCTTTCGTTGCTGGACCCCAGCATATAGAGCGGCAGCCTCAGCCCCCGACCGGGACAGGCCAGCACCCCGTTGGCCGGCTCCTCGTCGGCAAACAGGCTCTGCAGGGTGCGCACATCCTCCGGAAAACTCGCCGTCGTCTCACGGATATTGCGCCGCAAGGCCATCATCGTGTGATTGTCGGTGGTGCCCGGCGCACGCCCCACCCCCAGATCGACCCGCCCCGGATGAAAGGTGGCCAGCGTGCCGAACTGCTCGGCCACCATCAGCGGACTGTGGTTGGGCAGCATCACGCCGCCACTGCCGACCCGTATCCGCTGCGTGCTGGCCAGTGTCTGGGCGATCAGCAGCTGCGTGGCCGAGCTGAGCAGATGTGGGGCGTTGTGATGCTCCGCGATCCAGTAGCGGTGATAGCCGAAGGACTCGACGGCACGCGCCAGCTCGATCATCGAAGCGAAAGCCTGAGCGGCGGACTGGCCCTGGCGGACCGGAACGAGGTTGAGTACGGAAACCTGCGTCACGATGAGACTCTCCTGATCAGGCAACACGCGATCGGTCTTCGGCCGGAAGGCCGGATGCACGCAGTGCCCTTGGGGCACGTCACGGACTGGCTCCAATCCATGACACACCATGCAGGGCGTTGCCAAAACAGGCGATGCAGCACCTTGCCCTGCCGAGGTGCCGCTCGAAACCACAGAAAACCACAGAAGCACGCCACAACCGGAAACCCCTCACATCCTGAGGGGGCCGATCATCATGCCGGAGGCATCAACCGCAGCTGCCCACCATGCCGCACTGCGTGCAGTAGTCGCAACCATCCTTGCGGATCATCGCATGCGCGCCGCACTCGCCGCACTTCTTGCCGGCCATCACGCCAGGGTTCGGCGACCCGCTGACGACCACCGGCTCGGGTTCGACACGCGGCAGCTCCTCCGGGTCGAACAGCGAAGCCTGCACGGCTTCCTGCCGCTTGGCGATCAGGTTCTGCACCGCGTAGGCGATGGCCGCCACCTCACTGTCGTGCCAGCGCGGCACATGGGTGCCATCGGCCTTCTCGTAGGTACCCAGCCGCACCGGACCGCGGTCCCAGCTGACCTTGCGCATGTCGGACAGCGCACGATCGAGGAAACCGCCGCGCGCCGCCAGGCTCAGCATCCGCATGGTGGCGGTGATCCACTGCTGCGATTCACCGCTCTGGCCCACCGGCATGAAGAACTCGATCGCCCGCTCGACATGGCCGTTGCCATCGGCTGCCGGCAGCGGCAGGAAGGACACGATCAGGTACAGCCGCTGCTGCCCTTCGTGGGTCCAGTATTCGATCTTCTCGGCCACGGCTTCGAGCGCCCCCTTCGGACGACGCTCGATCACCATCCGCATCGGGTCGTACTCGGGCTGCGTCACCACTACCGGGGCCGGCGCCGGCTTGGGCGGCTCTTCCTTCTTGGCCGGCTCGGCTTCGAGCACGGCGCCCAGGATCAGGTTCGGCCGATAGGTGGCCAGCCCTTTCAGGCGGGCCTTCCAGGCTTTGGCGTACAGATCCTTGAAGTCCTCGTACGGGTAGTCGGCCGGCACGTTGACGGTCTTGGAGATCGAGGTGTCGACGAAGGGCTGCACCGCCTCCATCATCGCCACGTGCTCCTCCGCCGTCATCGCCAGCGCGTTGACGAAGTACTCGGGCAGATTGTTCACGTCGCCGCCCTGCGCCTTGTACAGACGCCAGGCATGGTCCTCGACCTGATATTCGCTGCGCGAGCCATCGGCCTCACGCTTCTTGCGGGTGTAGGTCCACGAGAACGGCGGCTCGATGCCATTGCTGGCGTTGTCGGCAAAGGCCAGGCTGACAGTGCCGGTCGGCGCGATCGACAGCAGGTGGCTGTTGCGGATGCCGTACTTGCGGATGTCCGCCTTGATGTCCTCGGGCAGACGGCTGACGAAGGTGCCTTCGCCATTCTTGGCCTTGCCCAGATACTTGGCGGCATCGAACTTGGGGAACGCACCTTTTTCCTTCGCCAGCTCGACCGAGGCCCGATAGGCGGCATTGCGCATCGTCTCGGCGATACGTGCGGCCATGTCGCGGCCATCGGCACGGTCGTAGCGCAGCTTCAGCATCGCCAGCGTGTTGCCCAGGCCGGTGAAACCGACGCCGATCCGGCGCTTGGCGGCGCTTTCGGCCTTCTGCTTGTCCAGCGGCCAGAAGGTCACATCCAGCACGTTGTCCAGCGCCCGCACCTGCACCGCCACCACCTTCTCGAAGGCTTCGAAGTCGAAGCTCGGCTCGCCGCCCAGGCCGAAGGCATTGCGCACGAAACGGGTCAGGATGATCGGGCCGAGGTCGCAGCAGCCATAGGGCGGCAGCGGCTGCTCGCCGCAGGGATTGGTCGCCTCGATGCTCTCGACATAGCTGAGGTTGTTGTCACGGCGGATCGCGTCCAGGAACAGGATGCCCGGCTCGGCGAAGTCGTAGGCCGACTTCATGATCGTGTCCCACAGCTCACGGGCACGCACACTCTTGTAGACCCATTTGCCATCGTCACGCTGCCAGGCGCCGGCGGCCATCACGTGCCGGCCCGGACGGGCCTTGTGCACCAGATGCCATTCGCCATCCTGCTCCAGCGCCCGCATGAAATCGTCGGTCACACCAACCGAGACGTTGAAGTTGTTCCAGCGACCCGGGGTGCGCTTGGCGGTGATGAAGTCCAGCACATCGGGGTGATCGATGCGCAGCACCCCCATCTGGGCGCCCCGTCGGCTGCCGGCGCTCTCGACGGTCGCACAGCTCTGATCGAAGACATTGATGTAGCTGCAGGGACCGGAGGCGATCGAAGCCGTGCCTTTCACTTCGGCGCCATTCGGGCGGATGCGGGAGAAGTCGTAGCCGACCCCGCCACCACGGCGCATGGTCTCGGCCGCCTCGCGCAGCGCTTCGTAGATGCCGGGATAACCATCGTCATCCACACCCTGGATGCAGTCACCCACCGGCTGCACGAAACAGTTGATCAGCGTGGCCTGGATATCGGTGCCAGCCGCGCTCATGATCCGGCCGGCGCCGATTGCGCCTGCCTTCAGATTGTCGAGGAAGCGGGCTTCCCACTCGGCCTGGAGCTCGGGCTTCTCGACGGAAGCCAGCGCACGCGCCACCCGGGCGAACAGCTGTTCTTCGCTGCTCTCGCCCGCCTTCAGGTATTTCTCGGCCAGCACATCATGACTGATCGGCTGCACGGCAAGTTCCGTAGTGCTGGCGGGGAGAACATCACGTTTCATAGGGCTTAGGATTCCTGGGCAAAAACAGCAGCAACCAAGGGTCGGAAACCCCTGGGCCAGACAAAGAAAAACGGGCAGATCGGCCCACCCGATCGCGGTCGCATGCGACAGCCGGCGCACAGCGCACGGGCGACGGCAGCACCGCAGCAAGGGAGGGGAATATCGTTCGGACCGCCGGATCGCAGACGGGTGAAGCCCCTGGTCTGCGCCCCGCCGCGGTGTTGCGGAGACTGCCTGTCACAGCAGTACATCCAGTGCCATCAAACAAGCGACAACACTATCAAGCGGGTTGGCGTGGGGGTGATTGTAAGGCCGGATCGCGCCGAAGGCACGTGTTTCTGATTGCAAAACCCGCTGCGATGTGGCGCGCCTGCCCTAAGAAACCCCGTTCGGAGACTGGGTTTGCGCGGCCCGGAAACAGGCCGTTCGCCCGAATCCCAGACGGGAAGCCGGACGGCAGGCAGGCGCCCGCCGGGCGGCACCGGAAGGGGGCGTATGGTAGCGGAAACCCAACGTGACGGGGAAGCCGCAAAAAGCCCCACGAAGGGAGGAGGTTTTCGGTGGACAGCCCCCGAGCGCCCTCAGGCGATTTCCTGGCCGTGCAGCCAGTCACTGCAGGCGCTCAGCACCTCGGCCTGCTTTTCCCGGTGCGGAACATGGCCGCATTCGTCGATCAGACGCAGCACCACCGGCCCGCCGACATGGGTGGCGATGAAATTGGGCTGTTCATCGGTCGAGAATTCGTCATGGGCCCCCTGGATCGACAGCACCGGGCAATGCACCTGCCTGAGCGACGATTCCAGCGACCAGTTCTTCATCTCCTCGGCGCCCCAGGTCTCCAGCCAGGCGTCGAGCACCCAGCGGCTCTTGTCGCCGTGGTATTTGATCAGGCGCTGGAACTGCATCTGGTCGGCGAACACGCGCCGCGCCTCGACCAGACCGGCGGCCGTCCGCGGCTCGATCTTGACCACCGTGGCCTCGCAGACGACACCCACACAGTCGTCGGGATATTCGAGCGCGCAACAGACGGCCATAGTGCCGCCGACGCTGTGGCCGTAGGCCACGAATTGCCCCATGCCCAGGGCCTGCTTCAAGGCACGGA
>JBHADS010000133.1:0-6859 GCA_041855185.1 Lautropia sp.
CCCAGTTGCACAGCGTCTGTGCGCTGCAGCCCATCTTCGGGGCAATCGACTGGATTGCGGCCCATTGGGAATCATGCTCGGCACGCTGCTCGAACACCATGCGCACAGCGCGCTCCCGGATCTCTAGGGGAAACTTCTTTCTCGTCTTCATGGCTCCATCTTCTCAAAAAGTTGGAGCCTCCGCGAAACCCGGGGCGGTTCACTCTGCTAGGCAGCCGGCTATCGTCGGCAAGGTAGGGGGCTGGCGTGACCGATGATTGTTCGATTGATTGCATTGTTATAGGGTGCAAGAAAATAAATCATTTTTAGGAGATGAAAGATGCGATCAGTGACCGTCCGAAATGTGCCCGATGAAGTGCATCGCGCTATCCGGGTGCGGGCTGCGCAGCATGGTCGCAGCATCGAGGCCGAGTTGCGCGCCATCCTGGAGGCCGCCGTCCGTCCGCAGAACCGCCTGAAGCTCGGTTCGATGCTGGCCGCCGCCGGCCGCAAGGTCGGCTTGACGGAAGAGGACTTCGCCATCCTGGCGAACGTGAACGATAAGACTCAGGCCAGGGCTGCGAGGTTTGAATGATCCTGTTGGATACCAACGTGGTTTCTTAGCCGCTACGTCCTGAGTTCGATGCCCGCGTCATCAAATCTGCAAATCGTGCCCTTTCACCTTTCACCCTACCCACGGCCCGAGCCGTTCCACCATCTCCTTGATGATGACGTGCAGCATGGTTCTGAGGCATCGGGTTTCACCGGCCATTTTTGCAGCAAGCTTGGGGTGGGCACGGACGATCTGTCTGTTTTCTGTTTCGATCTCCGTGTACAGGGTTTCGGCTGCTTGCACAATGCGGCTGCGAAGATTATCCAGCAGGCGCTCGGTGCTTCCTTTGCTCAGGCTCAGCGCTGCGCCGGCGTCAAGCATCAGCACGCGGTCGATATCCGAAAAACGGCGTACCCCCAGAATGGGCCAGGCCAACTGGGTCTGTTCAGGCCAGCCCCGCTGGTTGTATGCAGGTGTGTCGTAGGTGGCAACGCTGAGCAGGTCGTAGAAGGGCGCCAGTTGTATGCCTTCGTGTGACACCAGAAAACTGAGATTCTTCAGGTGAGCATCGCTGTTGCCGACCAGCACATTGAATACCAGCCAGCCGAACAAGCGGGTGCGTGCGATGGCAGGGCTGCGACAGGCGTCGGCCAAAGCGGCCAGGCTTTGCACACTGCCTTGGCTGTATTTGAAACTGCGGTCCAAGCCAAGCAGCTGACAGGCATCGATGACGTGCCGTCTCTGCCAACCTGCTGGGCCTTCAAAGCGGTCGAAGCGATCGACCAGGTACACGGGGGACGGGACGTAGCGCCGATGCACACGTGGAACATCGAGTCCTGCATTTCTTGCCAGGCGCATCACGAAGCACTCGTTGATGACCGAATGCGGATAGTCTTCGTCGGGGTGATCCGGTTTGAGGATGTGTGTGGAGGGAGTGGCACCGGCAGGTTCAAACAGGGCACCGTCCTTCAGCACGACGGCAAGCTTGTGCTGCGCGCCTGCCAACGACATGCGTTTGATGGCAGCCTGGGTCAGCGGCACTTTGGGCAGTTGGCGGATGCGCTGCTCCAGTGTCGTATCCGGTAAGGGGCGCAGTGGCTCGGCCGATTGAGCCGGTGCCTCGGGTGGCAACAAGGTGATGGACCCGGCAGATTCCGCGCCATACCAGGCCAACAGCCCGAAGGCGTCCGCTGCGTCAAGTCGTGCATCACCGGCCAGCAGCGTTCGCTGGCCTTCTTCGGGCAGCAAGTTGTCGAAGTACCACTGCACCGGCCGACGGCTTGCACCATCCAGTAAAGGCTCTGCCTGCAACGGGAGATGCGGGCTGAGGGCAAAGCGCTGTGGATCACGCAGCCATGCCTCGGCATACTGAAAACTCCAGATCCCATCAACCTCTCGCAACGAGCCGACGAGGGTCTGGTTGATCGACGCATGCAGCAGGCGCGCTTTCATGCCGGGCTTCTGATTCATGGTGCCTTTCTGGCGTTCGCCGGATCATTCAGATAGGCGGCCACGTTGTCCGGGACATCCACGATGACATGGATGCCCAGGCCGGCGAGCACCTGAAAGAGCTTGCCCCATTGCACGGTGTCGTTGCCGCGTTCGATCTTGCCGAGGAAGTTCTCGCTGACGCCGATGCTGCCGGCAGCGTCGTCCTGACGAAGCCGGGCAACCTTGCGGCTGGCGCGAATGACGGGGCCGATGGCGGCTGCATGGTTGATGGTGATTTTCATGAAAAATCCTCACGCTTGTGAGGATTTTGAGGCAGCCGGCGTCTTTGGGCAAGTAATCCCCACGATCGTGAGGATTTTTTGGGCGCTGATCGCAGTCGACGCAGGCGGCCTTCTCAATACCGATACTGCAGATTCACCGACAGCTGGGTGCGGCGGAAGTCGTTGGGGGCCAGGGTGGAGTGGTTGCGGCTGAAGCTCAGTTGCGGGCTCAGGCTCAGGTGTTTGCCGAGCGGGTGTTCGGCGCCCAGGCGGATGTCGAGCTGGCGGTCGTGGCGGCGTTGACCGAACAGGGGGTCGGTGCCGCGGTGCCGACGTTCTTCCCATTGCAGGCCGAGGGTGGCGCGCCACTGGCCGCCGAGGTTGCGTTGGTAGCCGAGGCGCAGGCCGGCCAGGCTGAAGCTGAGGGTGGGCCAGTGCTGGCGGGTGTGTTCGCGGCCCAGGTAGGGGTTGGCGATCAGCACGCTGCCGGCCGGGCCTTTGAGGGCGTGGGCCAGGGTGAAGCCGAGCACGCTGCGGCGGGCGTCGCGTTCGGGCTGGTGGTTGAAGTCCAGCAGAAAATGCTGGGCGTAGGCGCCGAGCTGGGTCTGGGGGTCGGCCTGGTACTGCCATTGCAGCATCAGGCCGCTGGCTTTGCGGAAACGGTGCTGGTCCAGCAGCATCTGTTGCAGGTTCAGCGCGGCTGAGAGCCGGTGGGGGCCGAGGGTCTGTGCCAGTCCGGTCGAGAGGCCGAGCGCGCCCAGGTCCTGCGGGTGCTGGCGGCTGTTGATGCGCTGGCTGGCGTTCAGGCTGGTGCTCCATTCCAGGGTGTCCGACAGCGGGTGCAGGTACTGGAGATGGGCGCCCAGATCGAGAAAGGGGCTGCTCTGCGGGCGGTTGCCGGGCATCGGGGTCAGGGCGGTGCCGTCCTCGATCAGCCAGAGTGCGCGGCTGCTGCCGACGTTGACGTTGTCGTCGTAGCCTGCGCCCAGATCGATGCCCAGACGCCAGCGCCGGTTTTCCTGGGCATTCTGACGGGCGATGATGTCGAGATAGCGCTGGATGCCCTGCTGAGCTTCCTCGGGCAGATCCGGGGTGTCGATCAGTTGGCGCAGCGCCTGCTCGGCGGTCTGGTGCTCTTTCAGGGCGAGGTAGGCCCGGACGATCTCGGTGCGCGCCGGGATGTCGTCCGGGTACTGGATCAGCACCCGTTCCAGGGCGGTGACGGCCTCGGCCGGCCGCTTGCTGTCGAGGGCGGCCACGCCCAGCAGATAGTCGAAGTCGCGGGAGCCGGCGTAGTCCCAGGTGTGGGGCTCCAGCAGTGCGTAGGCGGCCTGTGGGTTCTGCGCGAGCAGGGCGCGGGCCTGTTCCAGCAGTGCCGGCAGGGCCGAGAAGCTGCCCGCTGCGGGCGCGGCCGTCGGTGCGGGCGAGGGCTCGGCTCCGGCGGCCGGTGCGGCCATCAGCAGAGCGGCCACGAGCAGGCTGGACAGGCGTGAGCCGGTCGGCATGGCGGGGTGCTCTGGCATCGGGCGGCGGCGGTCCATCATCGCGGGTCGAGCGGGCGCGGTCGGGTCAGAGATGCACGGTCTGAGGCGTCGGCCGACCCGATGGGGCTGCCGGCTGGGCGAGCTGCCCGTCGGCTCCGACGAGCGCGCCGCGCAGCGAATGGCTCATGGCCGACACGATGTCCACCTCGACCATCTGCCCGATCAGGCTGGCATCGCCGGGGAAGTTGACGATGCGGTTGTTGGCGCAGCGGGCCGACAGCTCGGCGGCGTTCTTGCGCGACGGGCCTTCGACCAGCACCCGCTGGCGGCTGCCGACCATCTTCTCGGCGATGGCGAGCGACCCCTGCTGCACCAGCGCCTGCAGGCGCTGCAGCCGCTCGACCTTGACCGGTTGCGGGGTGTCGTCCGGAAGATTGGCCGCCGGTGTGCCGGGGCGCGGGCTGTAGATGAAGGAGTAGGCGTCGTCGAAGACGATGTCCTCGGCCAGTTTCATCGTCTTCAGGAAGTCGGCCTCGGTCTCGCCGGGGAAGCCGACGATGAAGTCGGTGGTCAGGCCGATGTCGGGCCGGGCGGCGCGCAGCTTGCGCACGATCGAACGGAATTCCAGCGCCGAGTAGCCACGCTTCATCGCTGCCAGGATGCGGTCCGAGCCGGACTGCACCGGCAGGTGTACCAGCGGCGCCAGCTTCGGCAGGCGGGCGTGGGCATCGATCAGGCGGTCGGTGAACTCGCGCGGGTGCGAGGTGGTGTAGCGGATGCGCTCGATGCCGGGGATGTCATGGATGTAGTCGAGCAGCAGCGCGAAGTCCACCGGCGCATCGAAGCCTTCGACCTGGCCCAGATAGGCGTTGACGTTCTGGCCCAGCAGCGTGATCTCGGTGACGCCCTGTTCGGCCAGCGTGATCACTTCGGCCAGCACGTCATCGAAGGGGCGGGAGATCTCCTCGCCGCGGGTGTAGGGCACCACGCAGAAGCTGCAGTATTTGCTGCAACCTTCCATGATCGAGACGAAGGCGCTGCCGCCGGCCTTGCGGGGCGGGGGCAGGGCATCGAATTTCTCGATCTCGGGAAACTGGATGTCGACCTGGGGCCGGCCGGTCTCACGGCGCAGCTCGATCATCTCGGGCAGCCGGTGCAGCGTCTGTGGGCCGAAGACCAGATCCACATAGGGGGCGCGCGAGACGATGGCATCGCCTTCCTGGCTGGCGACACAGCCGCCGACGCCGATGATCAGGTTGGGCTTCTCGGCCTTCATCTGCCGGAAGCGTCCCAGGTCGGAGAACACCTTCTCCTGGGCCTTCTCGCGGATCGAGCAGGTGTTGAACAGCACGATGTCCGCTTCTTCGGGGTTGTCGGTCAGCTCGGCGCCCTCGGCATCGGCCAGCAGATCGGCCATCCGGGTGCTGTCGTAGGAGTTCATCTGGCAGCCGAAGGTGCGCAGATACAGTTTGCGGGTCATTCGATATCGTCCTTGCAGTGCCGGGCATCGGGCAGGGATTGCGCCGCTGCGTCGGGTTCGCAACCGCCGGCTTCCGGGCAGGGAGGTGGACCCGTGGCCTGCGTGGCCCGACCCGTGTCCGGTGTCAGCGCCGTCTGTGCAGGGCCCGGAACTCCTCGTCACTGAGTATCCAGATGGTTGCGATGTCGTCGCGCTTGCTGGCCTGGTAGGCGACGAGCAGGCTTCTGCCCTGGACGCTGGCCGGCGGCACGACGGTGTTTTTCTGATTCAGTATCCGCACGTGCTCACCGAGCCGGATGGCACGACCATCGAGCATGGCCATCGGGAAAGCACCGAAGCGGATCCGTCCAAGCTGCGTATTGTCCGGGAAATGGCGAATCTGTGCTGCAGTGGCCGGTACGACCACCACGTCGAGCGCCAGCGCGGCGGTGCCGACCAGCCGGCGACGGCCCACGAGCAGCGTCAGCAGACGCCGCAGCACGCTGCGTCGACGCTGCAATTGGGCGCCGGGAGCGAGCAGTTCCAGCCGGACAAGTCGTTCGGTCGGGCTGAGCGGCACGCCGGGGCGGGCCGTGCGGGCGGCCAGTCGGGGTCGACGCAGGGGCAGTTTTTCCAGAAAACGCATGGCAGGGTGGGTCCACGGGATACCGGCGTCCCGGGGTACGGGCGCTGCCGAATCATCAGACAAGGACGCCAACAGGCATGCGGACTGAGGTCCGGAGGTGCTGGCGACGAACACGACGGATCGACGTGCGTGCTCTGTTTCGGGCTCGGGCTCGGCGGGCGCCTGGGCGCACGCGGACGGAGCGAGTCGATGGATAGCGCCATTGTGCTTCGGATTGGGGTGTTTCCGTTCGTCGGGCCGACCGGCGGGGCGTGAACGGTGCTTTTCGTTGTTTTCCATGAACGCAGCCCGGGGGAGGCAGGTAAACTGCCGCCCTGATCGACGTGAGGAAGCAGACGGTTGCCATGAAGGGAGGCACGCACGCAGGGGCCGGAAGGAGCCAGGGTGGGCAGGGGGCAGGGTGTCCGCTGCCCGGTCGCCGGGCTGCAGCGGTGTGGACGCAGGGAAAACGGCTGTGGCCGGCGCTGGCGCTGGCATGCTGTCTGGCAACGGCATCCGCACCAGCCTCCCCTGCTCGGACGCAGGCTCCTGCGTCGGCGGAGCCGCGCTCGGAGGCCGTCATCATCGACGATCAGGGGCGCCGCGTGCCGGTGCCAGCGCGGGTCGAACGGGTGGTCTCGCTGGTGCCGGCCGCGACCGAGTCGGTCTGTGCGCTCGATGCCTGCGAGCGACTGGTCGGGGTCGATCGCTTCAGCAACTGGCCGGCGCGTGTGCAGCGTCTGCCCCGGATGGGGAGCCTGAGTGGTTTCAATATCGAGGCGATCGCGGCGCTGCGGCCGGATCTGGTGCTGGCGCCGGACGATCCCGCACTGCGGCAGCGGCTGGAGCGTCTGGGGCTGCGGGTGGCGGTATTCGCGCCCGAGGGCTACCAGGGCATCGGAGACATGCTGCAGCGGCTGGGGAGACTGCTGGGTCTGCCGCTGGCGCGTGCCGAGGCCCGCTGGCAGGCCATCGAGGCGCAGATGCGGGAGCTGGCGGCCTCGATGCCGGCTTCGGCGCGTGGGCTGCGCACCTATGTCGAGATCG
>JBHADS010000134.1:0-2533 GCA_041855185.1 Lautropia sp.
CTTCGCCATCGGTGACATCGTCGGCCAGCCGATGCTGGCGCACAAGGCGGTGCACGAGGCACACGTTGCCGCCGAGGCCGCCGCCGGCCAGAAGCGTCATTTCGATGCCCGCGTGATTCCGTCGGTGGCTTACACCGATCCGGAAGTGGCCTGGGTCGGCATCACCGAAGACGAGGCCAAGGCCCAGGGCGTCAAGATCGGCAAATCGGTCTTCCCGTGGGCCGCCTCGGGTCGGGCCGTCGCCAATGGCCGTGACGAAGGCTTCACCAAGCTGCTCTTCGATCCCGAAACCCACCGCGTCATCGGTGGCGGCATCGTCGGCACCAACGCCGGCGACATGATCGGCGAGATCGCCCTGGCGATCGAAATGGGCGCGGATGCGGCCGACATCGGCCACACCATCCACCCGCACCCGACGCTGGGCGAATCCATCGGCATGGCTGCCGAAGTCTTCGAGGGCGTCTGCACCGACCTGCCGCCGCAGCGCAAGAAGTGATCATCCCTGATCATCGGCAGTGAAAGAAAAACGGCCCTTATGGGCCGTTTTTCTTTGGTGTGCGTCCAGCATCGGCGCACGCCTGGAGGCGCAAGTCCCTGGCCTTTGGTCTCCAGACGCCTGAAGGCCCGCGATCCAGAGCCGCGGAAGCGCTGAAGCTCAGCGCCCCGGGCTCGCCCGACATCGCGGGCCCATGCCGCGTGCTCAGCTCACGCCGCCCTTGCCGGCGCAGCGCCTATAGCCGCCATCGCGCCAGACGCGCGTGCCGCTTTCGCCCGCGTAGGTCGATCGGTCGTCCACGAGTTCCTGAAAGCCCCAGCTGATCGAGGCGTCACCGGCTGGCCCTGCCTCGTCGGTCACGGCCAGCATGAAGCAGCTCTGCTGTTTGACCTTGCCCAGGTTGGTGTTCCAGCACAGTTCCACCCCCGGTTCCTTCTCGAACGCAGGGTTGATCTGGCCATCTTCACCCACATTCACGATGTCGCAGCGACCCTCCACTTTCAGTTCCACGCTCTGACCATTGGCACCGGTCCAGCGCTGCACCACAGTGCCGAAGGGCAGCAGGGCGTTGTTCTTGAACGTCGCGTTGGTGGGGCTGGCCTGCAAGGTCACGACTTCTTCCGGCGCATTGGATGCCGCCCCGCAGTTCCAGGTGGGACAGGGGGCGAAGACGGCCACGGTCATCGTGTCAGCCAGCGACCATTGTTCGGCATCGGCCGTCATGTTCACCCGCATGCCCGTCTCGCGGAAGGGAACCTTGGTATTGGCATTGGCGCCGTCACGCCCTGGAATATCCGTAGTGTGCCAATACTGCGCCGTTCCATTCAGGCGCTGGAAAATATAGGTCGGATAGGGAATACCGTTCCGATATTCCGTCTGGTAATTGCTCGGGTCCAGCCTGGTGGAAATATTGATGTGTGGCGTGCCGTTGTTGGCGCCGCGCTCCACCGAGCCGTAGCGGCCGGTAGCCAGGTCGATCATTGGCGTGAAGTGAGGCCCGGCCATGCCGATGCGGCTCTCGAGAAATGTGCGCACGACATTGGAACTGACACCGGCATCGGACAGGGCCACATCCGTGGTGGTGGCCGGTTGCG
Source organism: Lautropia sp. (assembly GCA_041855185.1). Taxonomy (GTDB): domain Bacteria; phylum Pseudomonadota; class Gammaproteobacteria; order Burkholderiales; family Burkholderiaceae_E; genus Lautropia. Next base: position 1,591 of record JBHADS010000134.1, read on the forward strand.
GAGCGGGTGTGGCGGGGGGCGTCGATCCAGTGTTGCCGCTCTCCGCGCTCGCGTTGGCGGTATCGGTCGTGCCCGAAGCCGTCGAGCCGGCCTTGGTGCCGCTGTCCGTGCTGGTCGCCGAGGTGGCGATCGTCGGGTCGGGAGCGTTGGGGCTGCTGGATACAGCCTGATCGGAGCTGCCGCCGCCGCCCCCACAGGCAACAAGCAGCACGGCCAGCGCAGCAGCCGTCATCGGAAAGCGCAGGGGGGTCGTGTTCATGATGAATCTCCTCGATTGACTTGAGAACTGCAATCAGCGGTACCGGCCTCTGGCGCCTGTTCGGCAAAAGCGCCTGCCGTTTTTCAGCTGAAGCGGTGTGGCCCGAAGTGTTCAATAAACCGACAAATCGAACGCTACGAAACATAAATGTGTAACGAGCTGCCTTCCTCCGGCTACAGCTATTACAGATTGGCAGAGAGTGTTGGCCATGCGCTGCTGCATGCACAACGGTATGTGCGGGTTCTTCGCTCCGCGCATCCGCCCCGCCTGGGGGCTCACTCCCACGCCCATCACCACGGCGAGCCGTCCCAGTTCAGGGCGGCATCGGTGTTCCAGTTCCGGACTTCGGCGCTCGGGGTGTCTGTGGCGTCGTCGGTTTCATGGTTGCCGGCGCCCCAGCTGTTTGTCCCTTGTGCTTGCAAATCGTCCAATATTGGACCAAAATCTTGACTGGTCCAATATTGGACGGTTGGGACGATGATGGATTCCAAAACTTGTGTGACCCCTTTCGATGAACTGGCTGAAACCTGCGCGGCGATCCTGGACCTCTATGTGCAGTGGGCGAAGCGGCGTGGCTTGAGCGCCAACGAGTTCTTTGTGCTTTACATGCTGGGCAGCGCCGGTAGCTGCACCCCCAGGGAGATCGGGGAGGAGTGGCACCTGCCGAAGCAGACGGTCTCCTTC
>JBHADS010000135.1:0-3040 GCA_041855185.1 Lautropia sp.
GGACCTGACTTCACCCTCGTGGTCAGCCAGAGTGTGCGCAACGGACGCGCCGCCGGCATCTGGGTGGCGCTGGGCATTGCTGCCGGGCTGGCGCTGCATGTGCTCTATACCGTGCTGGGTGTCGGCGCCCTGATGCACACCACGCCCTGGCTGCTGAACGCGGCACGCGGCTTGGGCGCCGCCTACATCGCATTCATCGCCTGGCAGATGCTGCGTGCGCAGCCTGCGGACGTGGCGGGCCCCCAGGGCGCCCCCATCGTCCCACCCCCAGCATCCACCGAAAACCACGGGGAAGCCGAACACCGCCCGGTGAATCGCCAAAGTCACCCGAGTCGCCCGCACGATACCGTCCCCCAGAGCAGCCTCAAGCTGTTCTCGATGGGCTTTCTGACCAATGCCACCAATCCGAAGGTCACGCTGTTCTTTCTGGCGATCTTCACCTCGGTCGTCAGCGCCCGGACACCGATGTGGACGCAGATCGGCTACGGTCTGTGGATGATCATGGTGAACGCAATCTGGTTCTCGCTGGTGGCCAGTTTCTTTTCGACGCAGCGTGTGCGTGCGCTGTTCATGCGCCTGGGCCATTGGTTCGAGCGCCTCATGGGCGCGCTGCTGATGCTGTTCGCGCTGCGGCTGCTCTGGGAGATGCTCGGCTGAGGGACTGAAGGTCTGAGGTCCGAGGTCCGAGGTCCGAGGTCCGAGGTCCGAGGTCCGAGGTCTGAGGTCTGAGGGCTGAAGGAGCGGGGAGCACATCGGCTCCCTCGCCACCCGCATCGGCAATGCTGCGTGCCGGACCACTCCACATGGGAGCGGCTGCGTAGCAGCGTTTCCGGTTTGTCGGACACCGCTCCGGACCGCTGCCGCATGGGATCGGGCCGCCGTCGGTCCGGGCTCAGCGCCCCAGGCTCAGAGGTGGAGATCAGAGCCCGCCGGTGTCCAGCCGCACCCCGAGCCAGGCCTGCCGCCCCAGATCCTGGTAGCCGGCCACGGGCTCGATGTCACGGTCGGTGGCATTCAGCAGCTTGGCCTCCAGACGCCACTGCGCCGACAGGCGCCAGCTCGCCGTCAGATCGAGGCGCGTATAGGCTTTCAGCCGGTGATCGCCGTCGGGGCGCGTCCCCACGCGCGTGGCCGCCAGCCCCGCACGCCACTGGTCCATCACATAATCCACCGTCAGGCTGGCCTGATGGCGGGCGCGGCGTGCCAGACGCTCACCCGTGCTCTCGTCCTTCGCACTCAGCCAATCCATCGTCGCCTGCCACTGCCAGGCGCCCTGCCGCGCCCCCAGTTCGAGGCTGACCCCCTGCAGCTTGGCACGTGCCGTGTTGGCGGCACAGCCGAAATAGCCGCTCGGGCAGATGGTGCCGGTCGAATCGCTGTCATAGGTGATCATGTCGCGGATCTTGTTGCGGAAGGCGGTGATGCCGAAACGCTCGCCCCCTTCCTGCCAGTTCAGACCCAGCTCGAAGCTGCGCCCCTTTTCCGGCTTCAGCGTCGCCACGCCATAGCCGGGGTAATACAGATCATTGAAGGTCGGCGCTCTGAAGCTGGTGCCGTACAGCGCGCGCAGGCGGGTGGTATTGGACAGCGCCTGATTGAAGCCGAGACTGCCGGTGGTGTTCTTGCCATAGGCCGAGTTGTCGTCCCGGCGCAGATTGGCTTCCCAGGTGGTAGCCCCCTGCTGGGCGACATAACCGAGCAGCACCGCCTTGTTGGTCCGCTCGGGCACGTTCTCGAAGCGCTCGGCCGATACCGTCTCGGCCAGATGCTCGTAGACGAGCAGCAGGCGCTCGGCCGCCGACAGGCTCACCGTGTTCTGCCAGGTCCACTGATCCCGGTCCGTCTTGTAGTGGCTCATCGTCCGCCCGCCGGTTTCCGATTCGTCGACGCTGTTGGCGAACTGCAGCGAGGTCGTCCACTGATCCGTCAGCTTGCCCCGATAATCGATGGCGCTCAGGCTGGTATCCAGATGATTGCGGAAATCCGGCGTGGCATCGGGTGCATAGTCCGGCGCGTTGTATTCGGCGCCGTCATACTGTGCGTTCAGCTTGCTGCGCATCGCCAGCAGACCGATCCGGTGCCCTTCGGCCGGCGTATAACCCAGACGTGCCGTGCCGACGGTACGTTTGAAGCCATCGGCATCGGGGTTGTAGTTGTTGTCCTCGGTCGTCGGGCGCACGGCTGAAACGCCCCGGCTTTTCTCGTGGCTGATGCCCAGCGAATAATCATAAGCCCCCGAAGCACCACTCAGACCGATGCTGCCATCGCGCGAATCGTAGCCACCCAGCGCCAGGTTGCCCGTCCAGCGGGGAGCCCCCTCGCCTCGACGGGTGATGATGTTGATGACCCCGCCCACCGCATCGGCGCCGTAGAGCCCAGAAGCCGGGCCACGCAGCACTTCGATGCGCTCAATCTGTCCGATCGCCAGCGCAGAAAAATCGAACTGGCCCAGCGTGGCGGAGCCGACCCGGATGCCATCGAGCAGCACCACGGTACCACTGCTGCCCACACCGCGCACGAAGTAGCCGCCACTCTGGCCCGGCCCACCGTTGCGGCCCAGCTGCACGCCCGCATAGCGGCGCAACGCTTCCTCCACCGAATCGACCCCGCCATCGATCAGCGTCTGCTGGTCGATCAGCACCACATCGCCCGCACTCTGCGCGAGCGGCTGCGCCTCACGCGTGCCCGTGACGACGACCGGGCTCATGGCCTGAGCCGATTGGGCATTCTGGGCCAGCTGCGCGCCGGAGGCCGCCAGAACGACCGTGCTGGGTGCACAACAGGCGGCAATTGCCGCGGCCATGGCGGCCCGCTGAAACGGGGGCAGACGAAGAAGATTCATGACATCGAACTCGGAAATCAGAAAACAGAAAGCAAATATCGGAAAACCGACAGACCAGGTACAGTGCGCCGTTTACGGCAGAGCGGCGCAAACGAGGCATCATAGCCGATCCCCCGGGCGCTCCACATGCAGCGCGTGTCATGCAGGTGAGCGCCGGCATGCGCGGGCGCGAACACGCGCTGCACCGGACACCGGACA
>JBHADS010000136.1:0-3247 GCA_041855185.1 Lautropia sp.
GCGAAACAGGCCTGATAGTGATTTTCAAGCTTGTCCCCGAAGGTCAGCAGCAACAGATTCATCATCTCTCTCAACGAGTTTACAGCAGGATTGCTGCCCGACACCCTGCCCTCCTGGCAGGACACTCTTTTCCGGCACGGCACCGCCCGGACACCCGTACACACCCGGCCCCCGGACACCAGACACCAGACACCCGGACACCCGGACACCCGATGGTACGGCTCAGATGCCCGATATCACCCGGGCCTTGGCTTGCCAGTCGCCCTCGGGCAACGCTGCCCAGCGATACTTCCAATATGTGCCCTGCGCATGCAGCCACGCCAGACGCAGCCCATTGGCCCCATCCAGAAAACCTGCGCGCAGCAGATAGCCCCGCAGGAGGGACCAGGCGCCGTGCAGGAAGGCTTTCAGCAGTCCGCCACCGCGCCGGGCGCGCAGTTTCTCGGCGCCGAGCCAGGCATACTGCAGCGCTTTGTTGCGCGCGTCGTCCAGCGAATCCACACTGTCATGCAGCAACACGCCGTCCAGCACGCGGGTCGGCCCCTCGCAGATCAGGCGCTCATGCACCCGGTCATCCGAAAAACGCCCCCGGTGGCGCTCGAACAGGCGCAGAACCCGGTCATTGCCCCACAGCCCGTGCCGGATCACCTGCCCGCAGAAGGTGCTGCTGCGCCGCAGCCAGTAGCCGGCCACGGCGGGGGCAGAGGAAGGGTCACGAGCGGTTGCTGAGCCACGCGTGAAGGAAGCGGTGGTGGCACGCCCATCGTCCGACGCGGATGCGGAGGATGCAGTCGACCCGGATGATGCCGGTAAAGCCTGCACAGGGGTTTCCGTGGATGCAGATACCGGCACCGATGAGGCCGGTGGTACCGAGCCCGGCGCGACGGCATCATGCTGGCGCAGCACCTGCACGATCTCGGCCGCCAGCGCCTCCGACAGTTGCTCGTCGGCATCGATCGACAGTACCCAGCGCTGGGTACAGCGGGCCAAAGCCCGGTTCTTCTGCGGCCCGAAGCCCGGCCAGTCCGGCGTCACCTCGACTTCGGCGCCCAGCCGGCGGGCGATCTCCACGGTGCCATCGGTGCTGCCCGAATCCAGCACGACAATCTGGTCGGCAAAGGCAACGCTCCGCAGACAGGCTTCGATCCGGTGCGCCTCGTTCTTGGTGATGATGGCCACCGACAGGCCGCCGGGCACCGGCGCCAGCGACGACATGGGCGGCATGGATGAGTCCTGCATGTTCATGCGCCCTCCCCCGTGCGCGTGTTGCCGTCGGCAGCGGCCGTGCCTGCGCCGCCCTTGTCACCAGAGCCGTCCGAAGCCTCCATCATCCCCACGGCTTTTGCTGCATCTGCAGAGTCGGCCCCACCGGCACTGCCCTCCGCAAGCATCCTACCCGGCACTGGCTGTCGTCCGGCCGATATCAGCCAGGCAGACAGCAGCAGGTAGGCCAGCAAGGTGATCTGGCGGTCGAACATGGCATCGGTGAGCGCGAAGGCGCTGTAGGCGCTGCTCAGCATCACCAGTGCCAGCGAAGCGTCCGGATGCTGGCCACGCAGGAAGCGGCGCGCCCCGAGCAGCATCGGTCCACCAAAAAGCATCAGGACGACGATCAGACCTGGCACACCCGCCCCCGAGAATGCCGCCAGATACTCATTGTGGGCGCTCTCGTACATGACGAGCACATTGGCCGGCAGCTCGCCACTGTCACGCTGGCGTTGAATCTCCTGCCCCAGTCCGTAGATACCGACCCCCGTCAGCGGCTCATGCAGGCCGGCGCGCCAGGCGATGCCCCAGAGCACCAGTCGCTGACCGATCTCGCTGTTCTGATCGCCGGCCATGAAGCGTTCGTACTGTGGACCGATGTCGGCAAAGCGCTGTGTCATGAACTGTGCCGAACCGATCAGCACGGCAGCGCCCAAGGCACAGGCCAGCATACGGCGCAGCCGCTGCTGGCTTGAGCCCGCCACCGCCGCAACCCCGTGACGTTTGCGATGCAGGCGCTGACGCAGCCACAGCAGCAGCACCAGCACGAACAGCGCAAAGACTACGCCGACCACGGCGCCACGGGCCTGGGTGATGCCCATCGCACAGGTGCCGGCCAGCGCGCCGAGCACGCCCAGCACTTTGTGCCAGCGCGGCTGACGGCTGGCATCGATCAGCATCAGGATCGAGAACAGCCCCAGCACCCCGGCCAGATCGGCCAGCTTGATGGCACCGCTGCCATGCGTGCCCACCCCCAGGTGGCCATAGGGCCGATAGATCCCCAGCACCCAGCCCTGCCAGGCCACCAGCACGAAAGCGCCGATGGCGCCAATGGCCGCCGCCGGAAAGATCCAGCGCCGCAACGAAGCCGCCTGAGCCGGTACCGCCGACAGCAGCACACCGGTCGTCAACAGAAACATCAGCAGCTGATCACTGTCCTTGGCTTTCAGATGCCCACTGGCCATCTGCGCCAGAATCAGCGCGGCATAGCCGGCCAGCGGCAACCACAGCGGCCAGCTGTCGCGCAGCCGCGCGCCCAGGACCGGCGGTGTCCGCCATTGGCTGCCGATGATCGCCGTCAGGCAGACCAGCGCTGCCAACGGGGACTGCACGCTCGGCACCGACAGCAGGCTGGCCAGATACAGCGCCAGCAGGCCATGACTGAGTATGACAACATGCTTCATGCACCTCTCCCGCCCGGCGGGGCATAGCGATCGGCCTCGGAGCGCTGCGCAAGCCCCACCCGTGCCTGTGTCCGCCCCGACTGGCCGGCCTCGCGGGCGACCGCCTCATTGCGTTCGGCGGCATCGCGGGCAGCCTCGGGGTGCCAGAGATGCAGGACGGTGGTGGCAAAGCGCCCGCTCTTGAGACGCCCGCCCAGATTGAACCAGCGCAGCACCAGATCGGTGTCCTCGAAACCCCAGCCGATCAGTTCCTCCTCGAAGCCGTTCAGCTTCTGAAGATCATCGCGCCAAAGCGCCACATTGCAGGTCTTGAACAGTTTCCAGGGATGATCCTGCAACTGCCGCCACCGCTGGCCCGGCAAGCGACACAGCCCCCAGGGCCGATTGACCCACCCCCGCAGCCACGCACTCAACCACCGCAGCCATGACCAGCGCACCGGATCGGCCAGACCGGCCTCCACCCGCTCGGTCAGGCGGCGATCGAGCAGCACGCGGTTGCCCGCCGTGGCAAAGCCCGGCTCGGCCAGACGCTGATGCTGCGCAATGAAATCCGGGCGCATCAGGCAGTCGCCATCGAC
>JBHADS010000137.1:0-13876 GCA_041855185.1 Lautropia sp.
GAAGCGGCCGCGATGCTCGGACGCGAGTGATCTGAATCAGGCGGGCAGTGCATGTGTTGCGCGAAGGTAACACGCGTGTTTGCCATTTTCATGCCTGAAAATCACAAAACAGTCTATTTTAGCGTGTGTGCTTGACACAGAGAGAAATTACCAGTTGTTAGCGAGGGGGAAAACAGTCGATTTGTCGGCTGGCTTGCCAGTTCGCCGGCTACCCGTTGCCGGTCGTGCGGAAGAAGCCGAGGATGCAGCGGTGCGCCCGAGGAGGCTTCAGCAGGGGATACCCGGAAGAGGTATGACTCGGAAGCGCTTCGACTCAGAGGAGGTACGGCCCGCAGGAGCCCCAACCTGGAGCGAGGCGGGCCGAGCGGGGCGGCCTGGTGGCCGCCGGGCTCAGAGCACGCTGGCAGCGAAGTCGGCCAGGCGCGAGCGCTCGCCGCGTTGCAGCGTCAGGTGCCCGCCGTGGGCCCAGCCCTTGAAGCGCTCGACCACATAGGTCAGGCCCGAGGAGGCTTCGGTCAGGTAGGGGGTGTCGATCTGGGCGATGTTGCCCAGGCAGACGACCTTGGTGCCGGAGCCGGCGCGGGTGGCCAGTGTCTTCATCTGCTTCGGCGTCAGGTTCTGCGCCTCGTCGATGATCAGATACTTGTTGTTGAAGGTGCGGCCGCGCATGAAGGACATCGACTTGACCTTGACGCGCGAGCGGATCAGGTCGGCGGCGGCTGCACGACCCCAGTCGCCGCCGGCGCTGCCCCGGTTCAGCACTTCGAGGTTGTCTTCGAGCGCGCCCATCCAGGGCTGCATCTTCTCCTCCTCGGTGCCGGGCAGGTAGCCGATGTCGTCACCGACCGGCACTGTGGCTCGGGTCATGATGATCTCGGAGAAGCGTTTCTGGTCGAGCGTCTGTGCCAGCCCCGCCGTCAGTGCCAGCAGGGTCTTGCCGGTGCCGGCCTGGCCCAGCAGGGTCACGAAGTCGATGTCCGGGTCCAGCAGCAGGTTCAGCGCAAAGTTCTGCTCGCGGTTGCGGGCGGTGATGCCCCAGATGGCGTGGCGGGCCTGCATGTAGTCGCGCACCGTACGCAGCACGGCCTGGTTGCCCTCGATGCTGCGCACCTGGGCAAAGAGCGGCGTGCCGCCGTCTTCGAGGTAGACGAACTGGTTGACCAGCAGCGAGGGCACCAGCGGGCCGCGCACCCGGTAGAAGGTCTGGCCGGCCTCCTGCCACGACTCCATGTCCTTGCCGTGGCTGTCCCAGAAATCGGCGGGCAGCGCCAGTGAGCCGCTGTAGAGCAGATCGAGGTCGTCCGTGACCTGATCGTTGAAATAGTCCTCGGCCGGCAGGCCCAGCGACTGAGCCTTGATGCGCATGTTGATGTCCTTGGACACCAGCGCCACGACGCGGCCCGGGAACTGCTTGCGCAGCGCGGCCGTCACCGACAGGATGCGGTTGTCGGCCTTGCCCGGGGGCAGGGCGTCCGGCAGCGGCGCGTCCAGCACCCGGGTCTGCAGGAACAGCCGCCCGGTGGCGTCCGAATTGCCGAGGCTGTCGAGCGGGATGCCGTCCTCGATCGCGCCGCCGGCGGCCGAGATCAGCTCGTCCAGACTGCGGCTGACCTGACGGGCATGGCGGGAGACCTCGCTCATGCCGCGCTTGTGGTCGTCCAGCTCCTCCAGCGTCATCATCGGCAGGAAGACATCGTGCTCCTGGAAGCGGAACAGCGAGGTGGGGTCGTGCATCAGCACGTTGGTGTCGAGCACGAACAGCTTGCGCTCGGCCCCCGCCTGTTCGGCTGCCCGCACGGCGGCGTGGCGACGCCGGCCGCTGCCGGTGCGGCCGGAGAGCGGGGCGTGGGTGCTAGCGGGAGCCTCAGCCGCTGCTTTCGCCGCTTCGGCCGGTGTGCCGGCCGGCTGCAGGCTGCTGGCGGCCGGTGCGTTGCCGGCCATGACGGCAGGCTGCGGTGTCGGCTTCAGCAGCGCGGCGGTTGCCGTGCCGGTGGGGACGGCGGTCTGGATGAGGCCGGTGGCGGCGATCTCGGTCAGTGCGAGCTGGCCTTCGGCCTCGGCGCCGGTGCGCGTCTTGCGACGGCTGGCCGGCTTGATCTTGGCTTTGTTCTTGGCAGCCTCGCGGATGTCCAGGCGGGCACCGCGGGTGCTGGGGGCTTTGGGTAAGGGCATGTGTCGGTATTCGGTGGGTCAGCTTGCCCGGACGGCGGCCAGGACCTCGGCGACGTGGCCGGGAACCTTGACCTTGCGCCATTCCTGGACGAGCACGCCCTGGCGGTTGATCAGAAAGGTGGAGCGTTCGATGCCCTGCACCTGTTTGCCATACATATTTTTCGTCTTGATGACATCGAACTGACGGCAGACGGCCTCGTCGGCATCGCTGATCAGCTCGAAGGGCAGTTCGAGTTTGCGCTTGAAGTTGGTGTGGGAAGTCAGGCTGTCGCGCGAGACGCCGAAGATTTCAGCCCCGGCGCTCAGAAAGTCCTTCCAGGCCGCGGCAAAGTCGGCGCCTTCGGTGCTGCAGCCGGGGGTGTTGTCCTTGGGATAAAAATACAGCACGACCATGCGGCCTTCAAAGTCCGACAGGCGGAATTTTCCGCCGGTGGCCTCGGCCTGGAAGTCGTTCACTTTTTTGCCGATTTCGACGAGGGGGTTGTTCGAGGACATGCGTGTTCCAGAAAAAGTGGGGCAGGTCGGCGGCAGGGAGTCGCGGGAGGAGGTCCAGGGCCGGTCGGCCGAGGGGCTGCTCCGGGGCATCCGTTGCGTCGCGTGTGCTGCCCGGGGGTTGTAGGGGGTCAGCCGCGGATCAGCGCGGCGAGTACCTGACGGCCTTCGGCCATCAGGATGTTGTAGGTGCGGCACGCGGCCACCGAGTCCATGGCTTCCAGGCCGATGCCGGCCTGGGCCAGCGGACGGGTCAGCGCCGGCGCGGGGAAGCGCAGGCGCGGGCCGGTGCCCAGCAGGATCACTTCCGGCCGGCGCTCGGCCAGGGCCAGCAGCGTCTGGGCGTCGAGCGACTCGAAGTCCGTGACCGGCCAGGCTTCGACCGGCCCGGTGGGGCCGATCAGCAGCGAGCCCTGGTGGCGGATGCCGTTGATCTCCACCCAGTCATCGCCATAGGCGGTGATGGTGTTCAGGTGTTCGTTGCGATCAGCGTGCAATTTCATTGTGTTTCTACGGCCCGGACAGGGCGGCTGACGGCCCTGTGAAAGCAACAGGCAGACCCATTGATGGTGTTGGGGCGTGGCTGTTGCGTCGATCTACGGTACATTATGCGGTCGCTCCCATTCATAGTACAGCAAGCTCCGGGCATCGGAACCCATCATGAAGCAGATTCTCAAATCCGCAAAACTTGCCAACGTCTGTTACGACATTCGTGGTCCGGTGCTGGCGCGCGCCCGGCAGATGGAAGAGGAAGGGCAGCGCATCATCAAGCTGAACATCGGCAACATGGCACCCTTCGGTTTCGATGCGCCCGATGAAGTCAAGCATGACATCATGGTCAACCTGGGTGAAGCCTCGGGTTATGCGGATTCCCGGGGGCTGTTTGCGGCCCGCAAGGCCATCATGCACTACACCCAGGTCAAGGGCATCAAGGGGGTAGGGCTGGACGACATCTTCATCGGCAACGGCGCCAGCGAGCTGATCGTGATGTCGATGAACGGTCTGCTCAACGACGGTGACGAGGTGCTGGTGCCGATGCCGGACTATCCGCTGTGGACGGCTGCGGTCAGTCTGTCCGGCGGCAAGGCCGTGCACTATCTCTGCGATGAAGGGGCGGGATGGCTGCCTGATCTGGAGGATCTCCGTTCAAAGATCACGGAACGGACCCGGGCGATCGTCATCATCAACCCGAATAATCCGACCGGGGCACTATACCCCGATGACATGTTGAAGGCACTGATCGATGTTGCGCGGCAACATCAGTTGATCATCTTTGCCGACGAAATCTACGACAAGATTCTCTACGACGGTGCTACGCACACCTCGATCGCTTCGCTGGCCGACGATGTGCTGTTCATCACCTTCAACGGTCTGTCCAAGAACTACCGGGCCTGCGGCTACCGCAGTGGCTGGCTGATCATTTCCGGCGACAAGCGCTTCGCCGGAGACTACATCGATGGCCTGAACATCCTGGCCTCGATGCGCCTGTGTGCCAACGTGCCGGCCCAGTTCGCCATTCAGACGGCACTGGGTGGCTACCAGAGCATCAACGAGCTGATCCGGCCCGGCGGCCGGCTGGCCCGCCAGCGGGATCTCGCCTGGGACATGATCACCAGTATTCCTGGTGTCAGCTGCTTCAAGCCACAGGCGGCCCTCTATCTGTTCCCCCGCCTCGACCCCGCCATCTACCCGATCGAGAATGACCAGCGCTTCATCCTCGAACTGCTGGAGAAGGAGCGGGTTCTGCTGGTGCAGGGGAGCGGTTTCAACTGGCCTGCAAACGATCATTTCCGGGTAGTGTTTCTGCCCAACAGTGACGACCTGACTGAGGCGTTCACGCGGATCGGTCGATTCCTGGAGGAATATCGTGCACGGCATCGACACACGGCCTGAACCCCCGGGACATTCGCAACCCGTGGGACATCAGGTCAGAATCAGGAGTTTTTCCAAGCAATGAAAACGATCAAGGTCGGACTGCTCGGTCTCGGAACCGTCGGCGGCGGCGTATTTGAAGTCCTGCAAAAAAACGGCGATGAAATCAGCCGTCGGGCCGGCAGCAAAATCGAAGTGGTGCGGGTCGTGACGCGGGATCTCGACGCGGCGCGTAATGTGGTCGGCGACATTCCGGTCAGTGACGATCCTTTCGATATCGTCAATGACCCGAATGTCGACGTACTGGTCGAAGTGATGGGCGGCACCACTGTGGCCCGCGAGGTCGTGCTGGCCGCCATCGCCAAGGGCAAGCAGGTCGTCACCGCCAACAAGGCGCTGCTGGCTGTCCACGGCAACGAGATCTTCCGGGTGGCGCAGGAAGCGGGCGTGATCGTGGCCTTCGAGGCAGCGGTTGCCGGTGGCATTCCCATCCTGAAGGCACTGCGCGAAGGGCTGGCGGCCAACCGCATCGAATCGCTGGCCGGCATCATCAACGGCACCACCAACTTCATCCTGTCGGAGATGCGGGCCAAGGGTCTGTCCTTCGACGAGGCGCTGGCCCAGGCGCAGGCGCTCGGCTACGCCGAGGCCGATCCCACCTTCGACATCGAGGGGGTGGATGCCGCTCACAAGGCCACGCTGCTGGCCTCGATGGCCTTCGGTGTGCCGGTGCAGTTCGACGGTGCCTACATCGAGGGCATCAGCAAGCTGGCGGCCGTCGATTTCGGCTATGCCGACCGGCTCGGCTACCGGATCAAGCTGCTGGGCATCGCCCGCCGCCGTCCGGCTGGCATCGAGCTGCGGGTGCACCCGACGCTGATCCCGGCCAAGCGCCTGCTGGCCAATGTGGAAGGGGCCATGAACGCGGTGTGGGTCAAGGGCGATGCCGTCGGCGAAACCCTGTACTATGGGCCGGGTGCCGGCAAGCTGCCGACCGCCAGCGCGGTGGTGGCCGATCTGGTCGATGTGGCGCGCACCATCGATGTGCCGGCCGACCACCGGGTGCCCTATCTGGCGTTCAAGCAGGAGCGTCTGGCCCAGCTGCCGGTGCTGCCGGCCGCCGCGATGGAGACCGCCTACTATCTGCGCATTCATGTGGCGGATGAGCCGGGCGTGCTGGCCGACATCACGCGCATCCTGGCCGATGATTCGGTCTCGATCGACGCGATGATCCAGCGCCAGCCGGCCGAGGGTGATACCAGCACCGACATCATCATCATGACCCACCAGACCGTCGAGCGTCAGATCGACGCGGCCATCGGCCGCATCGAGGCGCTGGCCTCGGTGCTGTCGCCGGTCATCCGCCTGCGTGTCGAACAATTGGATTGATGGACCCCATGCAATACCTGTCCACCCGGGGCGGCATGCCCCCTCAGCGCTTCAGTGACATCCTGCTGGGTGGCCTGGCCCCCGATGGCGGCCTGGTGATGCCGGCCGAGATCCCGCAGATCGACGCCGCCACGCTGGCGTCCTGGCGCGGGCTGTCCTATCCGGCGCTGGCCTTCGAGCTGCTCAGCCGCTACTGCGACGACATTCCCGCCGAGGATCTGCAGCGGCTGTTGGCCGAGACCTACACGCCGGATGTCTTCGGCAGCGAGGCGATCACCCCGGTCTCCTGCTTGGACGAAGCTTCGGCCGAGGCCGGCCCGCTCTATGTGCAGCACCTGTCCAACGGGCCGACGCTGGCCTTCAAGGACATGGCGATGCAGTTGCTCGGCCGGCTGTTCGAGTACACGCTGCTGAAGCAGGACCGCTGGCTGAACATCGTCGGCGCCACTTCGGGCGACACCGGCAGTGCCGCCGAGTACGCGATGCGGGGCCGGCAGCGGGTGCGGGTGTTCATGCTGTCGCCGGCCGGCCGGATGAGTGCTTTCCAGCGGGCGCAGATGTACAGCCTGCTCGATGACAATATCTTCAACATCGCCGTCGAGGGCGTGTTCGACGATTGTCAGGATCTGGTCAAGGCGATTTCCGGCGATCTGGCCTACAAGGAACGCCACGCCATCGGCACCGTCAACTCGATCAACTGGGCACGGGTGGTGGCGCAGGTCGTCTACTACTTCCGGGGCTATCTGCTGGCGACGGCCGATCAGCCGCTGGGCGCCGATGGCCAGCCGCGCAAGGTGTCCTTCACCGTGCCGACCGGCAACTTCGGCAACGTGCTGGCCGGGTACATTGCCAAGCGCATGGGCCTGCCGATCAGCCGGCTGGTGGTCGCCACCAACGAGAACGATGTGCTCGACGAGTTCTTCCGCACCGGGCGCTACCGGGTGCGCGGCGGCCGCGAGACCTATGCCACCTCCAGCCCGTCGATGGACATCTCGAAAGCCTCCAACTTCGAGCGCTTCATCTATGACCTGCTCGACGGCGATGCCGACCGGGTGCGCGGGCTGTGGCAGCAGCTCGATACGACCGGCGAATTCGATCTGGGCGGCACCGCCGCCTTCGAGCGTGCCGCCGCGCTGGGTTTCCGCTCCGGCTCCAGCACCCATGCCGACCGGATGCAAACCATCCGTCACTGGTATCGGCAGAAGGGGGTCATTGTCGATACCCATACCGCCGACGGCCTGCATGTGGCCGCCGCGCAGCGCGAGCCGGATGTGCCGATGATCTGCCTGGAAACGGCGCTGCCGGCCAAGTTTGCCGACAGCATCGTCGAGGCGATCGGCCGTGCGCCCGAGCCGCGTCCCGGTCTCGAAGATCTGGAAGCGCGGGTGCAGCGCTACACCTGGATGCCGGCCGATCTGGCGATGCTGAAGTCCTACATCGCCGCGCGGACCTGAGCGCAAGGGCGGTGCCGACGATGAAGGCATTCGGCTTTGCCGGCTATTCCGGCGCGGGCAAGACCACGCTGATCGAGCAGGTGATTCCGCGCCTGAAGGCGGCCGGCCGCAGTGTGTCCGTCATCAAGCACGCCCACCACCACTTCGACATCGACAAGCCCGGCAAGGACTCCTGGCGTCACCGCCAGGCCGGCGCCACCGAGGTGCTGCTGATGGCGGGCCACCGCTGGGTGCTGATGCACGAGCTGCGCGACGAGTCCGAACCCGCCATCGAAGCCCAGCTGGCCCGGCTGTCGCCCTGTGACATCGTGCTGGTCGAAGGTTTCAAGGATGCCGCCATCCCCAAGATCGAGGTGCATCGTCCCAGCGTGGGCAAGCCGCTGCTGTTCCCGGACGATCCGCACATCGTGGCGCTGGCCTCCGACGAGCCCGTCGCCACCCATCTGCCCCGGCTCGACATCAACCGGCCGGATCAGGTGGCGGCCTTCGTGCTGGCGCATCTGGATGCGCAGCAGGGCGTGTCGTGAACCCGGTCACGCGCGTGGCGGGTTGAATTTCTGATTGCTGCAAAGCCATGTCCCAGATGCTCTCCTTTGAAGAAGCCCGCGACCGCCTGCTGGCGCAGGCAAGCCCGCCCGGGGCGGTCGAGACCCTGCCGCTGATGCAGGCCGATGGCCGCGTGCTCGCCCAGGGCATCGTCTCCAGCCTGAATGTGCCGGCCTGGGACAATGCCCAGATGGATGGTTACGCGGTGCGGGCCGCCGAGCTGGCGGCAGCTGGCCCCGGACAGGTGTTTGCGGTGTCGCAGCGCATCCCGGCCGGCCACCAGGGCCAGCCGCTGCAGGCGGGCACCGTGGCGCGCATCTTCACGGGCGCGCCGCTGCCGCCGGGGGCCGATGCCGTCGTCATGCAGGAGCAGGTCCGCAGCGTGGCGGGCGGGGTCTGCTTCGAGACCCTGCCCAAGCTTGGCGACTGGGTGCGCCATACCGCCGAGGACATCCGACAGGGCGCCGAAATCCTGTCGGCGGGCACCCGGCTGACGCCGGCCGCCGTGGGTCTGGCCGCCTCGGTCGGGGTCGCGAGCGTGCCGGTTCATCCGCGGCTGCGCGTGGCCTGCTTCTTCACCGGCGACGAGCTGGTGATGCCCGGTCAGCCGCTTGCGCCGGGGCAGATCTACAACTCCAATCGCTTCGTGCTCAACGCACTGCTGCGGCGGCTGGGCTGCGAGGTGCAGGATCTGGGCATCGTCGAGGACGATCTGGAGGCCACCCGCGCCGCGCTGAGACAGGCGGCGGCGCAGGCCGATCTGATCATCACCGCCGGTGGCGTCTCGGTGGGCGAGGAGGACCATGTGCGCCCGGCCGTCGAGGCCGAGGGCGAGATCGGTCTGTGGCGGGTGGCGATCAAGCCCGGCAAACCGCTGGCCTATGGCCGCGTGCGGCGGGCGGGGCAGGCCGGGCAGAGTGCCCATTTCATCGGGCTGCCCGGCAATCCGGTATCGGCCTTCGTCACCTTCCTGATGCTGGTCCGTCCCTTCATCCTGAGCCTGCAGGGGATGCGGCCGGTGCTGCCCCGCGCCGTGACGGCCGTGGCCGATTTTGCCTGGGAGAAGCCCGACATGAAGCGCCGCGAATTTCTGCGCGCCAGCCTGCATCCCGACAGCCAGCGCCTGACCCTGTTCCGCAACCAGGGCTCGGCCGTGCTGACTTCCACCGTCGCCGGCGACGGGCTGATCGACAACCCGCCCGCGCAGTCGATCCGGCCCGGCGATCCGGTGCGTTTTCTGCCTTTTGCCGAGCTGCTGACATGAACATCCGCTTGCTGTATTTCGCCAGCCTGCGCGAGCGCCTGGGCACCGATGCCGAAAGCATCACGCTGCCGGCCGGGGTGCAGACGGTAGGGCAGCTGCGCCAGTGGCTGATCGGCCGTGGTGGCCTCTGGGCCGATGCCTTCGCGGTGCCGGCCTCGGGACGCGACACCCTGCGCGCCGCGGTCGATCAGCAGATGGCCCGCGCCGACACGCCGCTGGCCGATGGCGCCGAAGTCGCTTTCTTCCCGCCCGTGACCGGGGGGTGATCCCGCGCATGACCGGCGCAAGAACCGCAGGGCCGCGGGCGCGCTGCCCGTGGCCGGCAGTCCCGCGCGTGACCGGTGCCAAGCACCTCGTTGCAACCCAGCCATGAACCAGACCGACCCGCGTTCCATCCCCTCTATCCGCGTCCAGACCGAAGATTTCGATGCCGGTCTGGAAATGCGTCGCCTGCAAGCGCTGACGCCCGAGACCGGGGCGGTGGCCTCCTTCGTGGGGGCGGTGCGCGACCGCAACGACGGCCAGTCGGTGTCGGGCATGACCCTCGAACACTATCCGGGCATGACCGAGCGCTCGCTGGCCGACATCTGCGACCGCGCCGCCGGGCGCTGGCCGCTGCTGGGCATCACCCTCATCCACCGCGTCGGCCCGTTGCGGGTCGGCGATCAGATCGTGCTGGTGGCGGTGTCCTCCGCCCACCGCGACGCTGCCTTCGATGCCTGCCGCTTCATCATGGACTATCTGAAGACCGAGGCGCCGTTCTGGAAGAAGGAAGACACACCCGCCGGTAGCCGCTGGGTCGATGCCCGCGACAGTGACGATGCGGCACTCAGGCGCTGGCAGGCCCAAGAATCCGGGCACTGAGCATCGCGGGCTTGCCGGCAGCAGCCGAGCGGGCAGCATCCAGACTCGGACCGCTACAGCAGCGGCGCCGCCAGCCGCGCCAGGCTCGCCACCAGACGCTCGTTGAAGCCGTTGGGGGTTTCATCGGCGTGCAGCTTGACGGCCGATTCCAGATCCTTGGCGAACTGGGCGGCCATGGCCGAGGCGGTACGCTTGTCGTAGACCGCCGCCATCACCTCGAAGTTCAGCCGGAAACTGCGGTTGTCCATGTTGGCCGTGCCCACCACCGACAGCTCGTCGTCGATCACCAGCGTCTTGGCGTGGACGAAGCGCGGCACATAGGCATAGACCTTCACCCGCTCCGACAGCACCTCCTCGACGAAGGTCGAGGCCGCCAGCCCGGTCAGCAGCTGGTCGGACTCCATCGGCACCAGCAGCCGCACATCGACGCCACGGGTGGCGGCGGTTTCCAGCGCCATCAGGATCGGGTCGTCCGGAATGAAATAGGGGGTCGTGATCCAGATGCGCCGCCGGGCCGAGGCGATGGCGGTGAAGAAGAAGCGGTGGATCGCCGAACGGTTGCGGTCCGGCCCCGAATCGATCACCTGCACCCAGGGCACATTGTCCTCGGGTAGCTGGTCGGCGCCGATCGGGAACCAGGCCAGAATGTCCTGCGGTGTGGTCAGCGCCTTGTCCAGTCGGGCCAGGCGTCCCGAGCGGGCACCGGCAAACAGCCAGTCCTCCAGAAACACCCGCTGCAGATCGAGCACCGCCCCCCCGTGCAGCGCGATGTGGGTATCGCGCCAGCCCTTGTCGCCCGAGCTGGCGGCCGACTGGATCTGATCGACATTGATGCCGCCGGTGAAACCGCTGCGCCCGTCGACGACCACGATCTTGCGGTGCGAACGGAAGTTCACCATGCTGGGGCGGAAGGGCAGGAAGCGCGGCGGATTGAAGCGGCGCACCTCGCCGCCGGCCTCGATCAGTGGCTGCCAGAAGGCGCGATTGCAGCGGTTCGAGCCCACCGCATCCACCAGCATCCGGACCTTGACGCCCGCCCGGGCCTTGTCGGCGAGCAGGTCGCGCCAGCGGGTGCCCACCTCGTCGGGCTTGAAGATGTAGTACTCGATGTGGATGTGATGCTCGGCCGCCATCATCGCGGCTTCGATCGCCGCATAGGTGGCGTCGCCATCGATCAGGATTTCCTGCACCTTGGTGGGCCGCGGCGGGGGGCTGCCGGTCTCGGTGGCCACCCGGGCCAGTGAGGCCAGCCAATAGCGTGAGGCCAGGGTATCGGGCAGCTTCTGGTGCTGCAGGGGCCCCAGGCGCAGCGCCAGATGGCGGGCCAGTTCGCGGCGGATGTTGCGGCGCTTCAGCTTGCGCGGCCCGAAGAGGCCATAGAACAGCGCGCTGAGCACGGGCACGCTGATGAAGGCCAGCGACCAGCTCAGCGTGGCGGTGGGCGAGCGGCGCTGCGCCAGGATGAAGATGACGCAGGCCACGATCCACAGCAGGTAGAGCCAGGCCCAGGCGGCGCTGGGAATACTGTGCCAGACGGCGAGGATGCTGGCGTAGAGGGACTGGAGGGCTTCGGTCAAGATCGGGTCGTTATCGCAGAATCATCGTGGCGACGAAGGTATCGTCAGGCCGTGGAGCCGGGGCGCGTTCCGTCATCGTCCTTCGCCCGCAGGGCTCATCTTAGCCGACCCGAAAAAGTTTGGCTTTTCCCTGTCAGGAACCCTTGACATTTAACGCTCTGTCCCCAATTGAAAAACATTCATCAATGGGCATGATTCTGCCCGACAACGGACACCACAATAGAGCATCCATGCGAATCGAAAAACTGACGACGCAGTTTCAGCAGGCGCTGGCCGACGCGCAAAGTCTGGCCGTTTCCGCTGACAACCCCTACATCGAGCCCGTCCACCTGCTGTCCTCCGTCATCGGACAGCCGGACGGTTCCGGCCGTGCGCTGCTGGAGCGCGCCGGCGTGCGCATTTCCGCGCTCAAGCAATCCGTCGACAAGGCGCTGCAGGCATTGCCGCAGGTCTCCGGTCAATCCAGCCACCCGCAGGTCAGCCGTGATCTGCTGAAGCTGCTGACCGCAGCTGAAAAAGAAGCCGAGAAGCGTGGCGACCAGTTCGTCGCGCTGGAGATGTTCCTGCTTGCGCTGACCGAAGGCGATGGCCGCCAGGGGGGCGAGGCCGGCCGTCTGCTGCGCGAAGCCGGCCTCACCCGCAAGGGGCTGGAGGCTGCCGTCGATGCGGTGCGTGGCGGCCAGAAAGTGGAATCGGCCGATGCCGAAGGCCAGCGCGAGGCGCTGAAGAAATACACGCTGGACCTGACCGAGCGCGCCCGCGAGGGCAAGCTCGACCCGGTGATCGGCCGTGACGACGAAATCCGCCGCACCATCCAGATCCTGCAGCGCCGCACCAAGAACAACCCCGTGCTGATCGGCGAACCCGGCGTCGGCAAGACCGCCATCGTCGAGGGGCTGGCCCAGCGCATCGTCAACGGCGAAGTGCCCGACACGCTGAAGAACAAGCGCGTGCTGTCGCTGGACATGGCGGCACTGCTGGCCGGTGCCAAATACCGCGGCGAGTTCGAGGAGCGGCTCAAGGCCGTGCTGAAGGACATCGCGGCCGACGAAGGGCGCACCATCGTCTTCATCGACGAGCTGCATACGATGGTCGGCGCCGGCAAGTCGGATGGCGCGATGGACGCGGGCAACATGCTGAAGCCGGCGCTGGCGCGCGGCGAGCTGCACTGCGTCGGTGCCACCACGCTGGACGAATACCGCAAGTACATCGAGAAGGATGCGGCACTGGAGCGGCGTTTCCAGAAAGTGCTGGTCGGCGAGCCCTCGGTCGAATCGACCATTGCCATCCTGCGCGGTCTGCAGGAGCGTTACGAGATCCACCACGGTGTCGAGATCACCGACCCGGCGATCGTCGCAGCGGCCGAACTGTCCAACCGCTACATCACCGACCGCTTCCTGCCCGACAAGGCCATCGACCTGATCGACGAAGCCGCCTCGCGCATCAAGATGGAAATCGATTCCAAGCCCGAGGTGATGGACCGCCTCGATCGGCGGCTGATCCAGCTCAAGATCGAGCGCGAAGCCGTGCGCAAGGAAACCGATGATGCCTCGAAGAAGCGGCTGGAGCTGATCGAGCAGGAAATCGAGCGGATCGGCAAGGAATATGCCGATTACGAGGAGATCCTGCGCGCCGAGAAGGCTGCGGTGCAGGGCAGTGCGCAGATCAAGGCCGAGATCGACCAGCTGCGGGCGCAGATGGCCGAGCTGCAGCGCCAGGGCCAGTACGAGAAACTGGCCGAGATCCAGTACGGCAAACTGCCGGAACTGGAGAAGCGTCTGGCCGAGGTCAACGACGCCGAGAGCAATCTGCAGGCCGACGAGGCTGCGGTCTCGGGCAAGCCGAAACTGCTGCGTACCGTGGTCGGTGCCGAGGAAATCGCCGAGGTCGTCTCGCGCGCCACCGGCATTCCCGTGTCGCGGATGATGCAGGGCGAGCGCGAGAAGCTGCTGAAGATGGAAGAGGCGCTGCACCAGCGGGTCGTCGGCCAGGACGAGGCTGTCACCCTGGTGTCGGATGCCATCCGTCGCTCGCGCGCCGGCCTCGCCGATCCGAACCGGCCCTATGGTTCATTCCTGTTCCTGGGCCCCACCGGCGTCGGCAAGACCGAGCTGTGCAAGGCGCTGGCCTCGTTCCTGTTCGACTCCGAGGATCATCTGATCCGGATCGACATGAGCGAGTTCATGGAGAAACACTCGGTGGCCCGCCTCATCGGCGCGCCGCCGGGATATGTCGGTTACGAGGAA